>NZ_JBIWPP010000031.1:85946-100735 GCF_044768335.1 Streptomyces sp. NPDC101151
ATATCCCACAGACGGTGTATGCCCGTCTTTCGGCGCGCACAGCGCACAGGGATACAACTTCGTGCTCCCGCACACGTAGAAAAAGAACGACTGGCCCGTCGGGTCGGTAACGAGCTGGTCGCTGCCGGCGGATACCTTTCTGCCATTGCGCTGACCCGTACGCCCCCCATCAGTGGGGGCACACCTGGGGGGCACACCTGCTCCTTCTGTTTCGGCGGCCACAACGCCGGCAAGGGCGACCCCCTCTACCTGCGCGTCCACGCGAGCCCTGAAGGACGCGACTTCGGCCGACAGATCGAGAACCGACAGCACCCCGGGGCCGGTCGTGAGTTCTGCGGGCAGCGGAGCTCACGCCCGGCCCCGGGTCAGTTGCTCCCGCGTTCCGCGAGGGTGTGGGCGACAAGGGCGTTGGCGTGCCCGTGGCCGAGCTCGTGCTCGGACTTGAGTCAGGCGACGAGTTCCATGTGCTTGGTCAGGGGCGAGGCGCGGATCAGGTCCTTCCACTCCTCGATCGGGCGGCCGTACTTCTTCTCGATCGACGGGAAGTAGCCGGCAGGGCCTTTCACCGGTGCGGTCATGACGCGACATCCTGTCGGTCTGAGTGGGGTGGTCTCGGAAGTGTTGGTGTGCGAGCGGGAGCAGGAGCCGCTACCGCCGCGAGGTCGGGGTGGGACCGGCCAGCCGGGCGATGGCCGCGGTGAGCGCGAGCAGGCCGAGGCCGGCTGCGGCGGTGAAGGCCGCGACCGTGCCGGCGGAGGCGGCGAACCCGGCGGTGATCACCAGCGGCAGGGCACGGTGGGCCAGGGCCCAGCCGTGCCGGCCCCGGGCGGCGAAGTGCCGCGCCAGCACGAAGAACGCGGCGCACAGCGCGACCCGAACTCGACCACTACGCCGACGCCGGCGTCCGGGCCTTCCTCGCCGCATACCGGTGACCCCGGCCGCCGAACCGGACTGCCCCCGGCGACGCGCACATCCCAAGGAGTCGTCCGGGTGCTGCCCGAGCCCCTGAACAATTCGATTCTCAGCGAGCGCCGACGGCCTCCCAAACCCGTGGACAAGTGCTGCTCGTCGTCGTCGGCGAGCGACTCGAACCGGTCGGCCATGCGCACCCCGTGGCACCTTGCTCCAAGATTGGATACCCTCACTATCCCATGGGGTATCGACCATGTCCGGGGAAACGGTGCGCAGTTCACAGGGCTCCCATGAATCCCTGCCTTGTGCTCGGCCCGTGCCGCGCCCGCGCCGTGCTGACGCAAGCGTCTTGCGCTCATCGTCACCTCAGCCACCAGCCGACCCATCCGCGAAACACCGGCAAGGGCATATATGGTCGACGAACCTCAGGCGCAGGGCACTGGTCCGGACTTCTCCGGTGAGATCAACAGCGCCTATTTTCAATCGAGTTGCAGCAATGACCAGGCGGGATCAGTCAGGGGGACTGAAGCGATCATGAGCGGTACGGACGGGGGCGGCCGTGATGACCACGTCGACGGGGGCGTCAAGCCGCTCCTGGCGAGCGATCCCGCGCGCATCGGGCCCTATCTGCTGCTCGGGCGGCTCGGGGCGGGCGGCATGGGCAGAGTGTTCCTCGCGCGGTCCGGGAGCGGGCGGACCGTCGCGGTCAAGGTCGTGCACGAGGAGCACGTGTCCGACGCGCGGTTCCGGGCGAGGTTCCGGCGGGAGATCGAGGCGGCGCGGAAGGTCGGGGAGCGGTACACGGCGCCGGTGCTCGACGCGGGCCCCGACGACGAGCCGCCGTGGGTCGCCACGGGGTATGTTCCCGGGCTCTCGCTGGAGCAGGTCGTGCGTCGGCACGATCCGTTGCCGGCCGTGTCCGTGCACGCCCTGGCCGATGAGCTGTTGACCGCCCTCAAGGACATTCACGGCGTCGGGATCGTGCACCGGGATCTGAAGCCGTCGAACGTGATGCTGACCGTGGACGGCGCGAAGGTCATCGACTTCGGCATCGCGCGGGCGTTCGAGCCGTCCGTCGAGTCCCTGCTGACCAGCACCGGGATGGTCATCGGGTCGCCGGGATTCATGTCGCCCGAGCAGGTGTACGGGCACAGCGCGGGGCCGAAGAGCGACGTGTTCACGCTCGGGTGCGTGCTGACGTACGCCGCCACCGGGCGGCTGCCGTTCGGGCAGGGCGTCAGCAATCAGCATGCCGTGATGTTCCAGATCGTGGAGGGCGAGCCCGATCTGACGGGCGTCGAGGACGCCCCGCTCCGGGCCCTCATCACCCGGTGTCTGACGAAGGACGTCGACCGACGGCCGGGCGTCGACGAGCTGCTGGACGACCCCGAGCGGCCGCACCCCGCCGCCGCGCGCGGTGCCTGGCTGCCCGCCGACGTCGTCGCCCACCTCGCGCAGCAGTCCGCCCGGCTCCTCGACGCGGAGGCCGCGCCGCTGCGGGAGGCGGCCGTGGACCGGGCGACGCTCGGGCTGCAGCCGATGCCCGGGAGCGACCTGCCGCCCGCCGCGCCGACGCGGCAGAAGGAGCCGAAGAAGCGCAGGCGTCGGCTGTTCATCGCGTTCCCGGTCGTGGTCGTCCTGACGGTCGGCGGCGGCACGATGGCGTTACTGCCGTACGTGAGTGACGGCGCCGGGAACGGCCGGGCGTCGGACAGCGGCGCGAGTGCGACACCCGGCGGCAGCAACTCGCCGGAAACGACCTCCGGTTCACCCTCCAGTTCGCCCTCCGAGAGCCGCAAGGGTAAGAAGAGGGACGGCAAGGACGGCGAGAAGGGGGCGGGAGCAGGGGACGCCCAGGAGGGCGGCGGACGTGCCAGCTCGGCCGGCCAGGCCGCGGCAGGCAGCTCCGACAACGGGAGCGATTCGGGCTCCGGGAACAGCTCGTCCGCCGGCGGGAGCTCCTCGGGAGGGTCGAGCTCCAACGGTGACACGAGCGACGACTCGTCCTCCGGCTCCCCGCCGCCCAAACTGACCAGCTACAAACTCGAGTACACCAACTCCTGTGTCGGCGCGTGCTCCATGCCGATCAAGGTGAGCTGGTCGGCGGTCTCCGGAGCCACCCGCTACGACATCCGCTACACCAACAAGGGCAGCAACTTCACCGAGAAGAACGTCGACACCGTCTACAACACCGCCAACCTCAGTGACACGATCACGGGCCCGTACTCCGGCGACGAGATCTGCATCACCGTACGGGCGGCCAACAAGTACGGAGCTTCGGCCTGGGCGGAGACCTGGTGCGACACTGTGCCCTACTAGTGCCGCGGCACTAGAGCGTCAGCTCCGCCCCGTCCGGCAGGACCTCCACCCCCAGCCCGGCCACCCGCGCCCGTGCCGGTGAGGCGGGGTCGAGCAGCGGGTTGGTGTTGTTGAGGTGGGTGTAGATCCGGCGCCGGCCGGGGTGGCGGGCCAGCGCCTGCAGTGAGCCGTGCGGGCCCGTGACCGGCAGATGCCCCATGGCCGCCTGCCCGGCACCGGTCCGCACCGCGGTGCCCATCTCGTCGGCCGCGAAGAAGGTGCCGTCCAGCAGCACGCAGTCGGCCGACCCGCACAGCTCGTCCAGGGCCGGGCTCCAGGCGCCGACGCAGGGCGCGTACACCAGCACTCCCCCGCTGGCCAGGTCTTCCACGCGGTACGCCGTCACCCACGGCCCGCCGGGTTCGGACGCCTGCGCCGGTACGTACTTCGGGATCTTGGTGCCCACCGGATGGGCCGTGACGACCAGTCCGCCGGCCAGCACGAAGCCGCCGTCGGCCAGGCTGTCGGCCCACTCCCAGGAGGCATAGCGGTCCAGGGCGGCGCGTACCGGGGCGAGAACGGTGCGGACCGGCGGTGCCGCGTAGACCTTCAGGCCCGCCGCACCGCGCAGCTCGGGCAGACCGGTGACGTGGTCGGCCTCCGCGTCGGTGAGCAGAACACCGCGCAGCGGGGTGTCCCGGGGCCCGGGGCCCGGCCACAGGGCGGGCGTGGCGGTGAGCTGGGTCCGCAGATCCGGCGAGGCGTTGAGCAGCCACCAGTCGCGGCCGTTGCCGGTGACGGCGGCGCAGTCCTGGGTGCGGGAGGGCAGGCTCCCGTCCCGGGCGGCCGCGCACAGTGCGCAGGCGCAGTTCCACTGCGGGAAGCCGCCTCCGGCGGCGGTGCCCAGCAGGACGATCCTCACGACCATCGGCTCCTTCGCGTGCTCCGGACCTTCCGGTGGGATCTTCCCGTCGGAGGGTGGGGTGACTACCCGGAAACGGGGGGCAGTTCCGGCCGTCCTGTGCCGGGCTGGCGGTCCACCGGGCGCCGCGGCGAAATGGGCCCGCCCGAGAAGTCGCGGGGACCGGTCCACAGGGCGGGCACGGCGTCGCAGCGGCGGCACAGCTCGTACGCGATGGCCTCGTAGTTGACACGCCAGCCCCGGAAGTGCGGCCAGGCCTCCTTCGAGGTCCGTTCCGCGCGGAAACCGGCCGCCCCCATCATGGCCACCGCCTCGTCGAACTCGGCGAAGGTCAGCCGGATCGGGCTGCCGGGAGACGGGTCGGGGTCGAAGGGCATGCGCAGCGCGCGGGCGATGTCGCGCAGGGCGGTGAATCCGGCGCGCAGCACCAGGCGGGCCTCCGGCGGGGCGAGACGCGGGTCGAGCGCGAGCTGCAGGGCGGCCGCGTCCATGACGGCGACGAGTCCGACCAGCCAGCTGCGGTGCGGGCGCGGGGAGCGGAAGGTCAGCAGGATCGGGTACGTGGACTGGCTCTCGCCCATGTCGGAGGCGAGGCGCTCCCAGGCGCGGTACAGCTCGGGCAGCGCGGTCTCGGTGTCGACCAGCCACTGCCGGGCGAGGATCTCCGGTCCCCAGGCGGGCTCGCCGGCCCGCGCCTGGAGCAGGGTGACCTCCAGTTCACGGCGGTTGTAGGCGCTGTAGAGGGTGGGCAGGTACGCGATCTGGAGAGCGATCAGGACGGGTCCGGTGGCCGCGGCGAGGAAGTCGAGCACGGACAGTTTCAGCCGGGCGCCGCTCGCGAAACCGAGCGTGAACAGGCTGGAACCCGCCTCTCGGAAGGCCGTTGTCCAGGACAGCGGGGACGCCGCGTACAGCAGGAGGCCGAAGCCCAGCAGGGCTCCGACGAGCCAGGTGCCGAGCATGCCGATCAGCATCAGCGGGGCGAGCCAGGTCTGGGCGCGGTCGATGGCGTCGTAGCCGCCGCCCGGGGTGGTGAGCCTGAGGAGCCTGCGCAGCGCCCACCACAGGCGGAAGACCAGGGCGGAGTAGAGGCCCCGGGGCACCACGAGAGTGCGCAGGATGCTGCTGAGGACCAGCACCAGTACCAGTCCGCCGGCCACGCCCGAGATCCATGCCATGGGGTCATTTTGTCGCCCAGGGGGGTGGGGCCCGGGATTCCGGTGCGACTGCGGGCGCGTTGTGGCCGGTCGCGCTCGCGCGGCGAGGCCGCATGGCGATTCGGCCCTGCCCCTCGGGTCGGCTGCGGGTCACCTTGCCAGCAGTGTGCGGACTCCGTGCGACGTGAGCGTCAGGCCGTGGGCCGAGTTGCCGTCGATCGCCAGGGAGAGGTCGTCGGCGGGCCACTGGGCGGCGAGTGCGCCGAGGGGGACAAGGCGGTAGCGGGAGACGAAGGGCAGCAGCTCCGCCATCATTCCCTCCGAGGTGAAGACGGGGACGACCGGATCGCCCCCGGCCTGCTCGAGGACGGGCAGGGCGACCGTCGCGGTACCGGCACCCTCTCCGTCCACCGCGTCGTCCGGCACCGGAACCAGCACGTCGCTGTGGGCGAGGGTGTCCAGGGCGGTCTGGTCCTCGGCGTTCACGGCCAGCGCGTCGAGCGCCTGCTGGGCGGGCGTCGGCAGGTCGTCGTGTGTGGGTGTTTCCATGGCAGATCCCCAGGTAGCGGCGGTCGTACGGCCACGCGTACGGGCAGTAGCCCGGGCGTGCTCCCGCCTCGCGTACCCGGTACGGCCCGGGCCATGCGTGACGATTCCGGGGAGGGACACGGTGGGGCGCGGGGAGACCGTCCGGGCTGATTCCACCAGGTCACCGGCGGGTTGCACGGGGTGTCCGGTGCGTACGCCGGTGGCCTTCGCAGTGGGTGGCCGCGTCCCGACGCCCTGATCAACCCCTCCTCGGCGCGGGAGGCGCCCATGGTCGTGCCACCGATGCCGCACCGCGGGTGAGGGCGTGTTCGCCGGGGAACCGTTCGGCTGCCGGGCGGCGGCCGCCGGGGATCTCCCTGGTGGGATTCCGGGTGATCCGGTGGTGCACGCGCGGGACGCCGGTCACGGCCCGGCGCCGGTGAGCACGTCGTCGACGGTGGTGACCCGGATCAGCGGCCGGTACAGGTCCAGCACCTGCAGCGTCCTGACGTGGGAGTCGTCGTCCACGCCCGCGCAGGCGTCCGCCACCACCAGTACCTCGGTGCCGGCGTCGGCGGCGGCCAGGGCGGTGGACAGCACACAGCAGTCGGTGCTGACGCCGGCCAGCACCAGGCGGCCTTCGGGGCCGACACGGCCGGCGAGTTCCGGACTCCACTTGCCGAAGGTGGTGGTGTCCAGGACGTGGGCGGTCCGGCCGGCGAACTCGTCCGTCAGCTCCCACAGTTCCGCGTGCGGCGGCTGCCGGGCGAACGGCCACTGGTCGTAGTAGGCGCGCCAGGCTCCGGCGGGCTGTTCGGGTGCCAGGAAGCGGGTGAAGGCGACACGGTCGCCGAAGGCCGGCAGCAGGCGTCGTACGCCCGCGGCCGCATCCGCGTAGCGCGGTGCGGCCCAGGGGCTCTCGGGCTCGGCGAAGACGCGCTGCATGTCGATGACGGCCAGCAGGCCTGGGGCGGAGGTCATGCGCTGTACACCCGTTCGTGCGGCGACGGGCTCGGAGCCTGGGCCTCCTACTCGCGTACGCGGCCACGGCTCGGCAGCAGGGTGCCGAGGAAGGCGAGCGCCAGCGCGACCAGGACGCCGAGGTTGGCGTACGCCCAGGCGCCGGTCCTGCCGCCGAGGCCGAGTGGTTCGAGAAGGTAGCCCTGCCAGGTGAGCCAGCCGGCCGCGGTGTTGGTGACCAGGCCCCAGCCGACGGCGGTGGCGCCCAGGGTGAGCAGTAGCGGGAGCAGGGGTAGGTCGCCGTAGCGGCCGCGCGGGCGGTACAGGTCGCCCTCGTCGTAGTCGCCACGGCGCAGCGCGAGGTCGGCGAGCATGATCCCGCACCAGGCGGCGATGGGCACGCCGAGCGTGGTGAGGAAGCCCATGAACTGGGCGAGGAAGTCGTCGGCGAAGAAGAGGATGTAGACGGAGCCGGCGATCATCAGGACGCCGTCGAAGAGCGCGGCCAGATGGCGGGGCACGCGCAGGCCGGCGGAGAGCAGGGCCAGCCCGGAGGAGTAGGTGTCGAGGACGGCGCCGCCCACCAGGCCGAGGACGGCGACCACCGCGAACGGCACCAGGAACCAGGTCGGCAGGATCGTGGCCAGCGCGCCGATCGGGTCGGCCGCGATCGCCTTGCTCAGTTCGTCGGAGGAGCCGGCCAGAAGGAGGCCGAAGACCAGCAGGAGCAGCGGGGCCACGGAGGCGCCGAACGCGGTCCAGCCGATCACGCCCCGGCCGGACGAACTGCGGGGCAGATAGCGGGAGTAGTCGGCGGCCGCGTTGACCCAGCCGAGGCCGAAGCCGGTCATCATGAAGACCAGTGCGCCGATGAACTCCTGGGCGGAACCCGCCGGGATCGCGCTGACCCGGCTCCAGTGGATGTGGTCGGCGACCAGGGCGATGTAACCGGCGGTGAGCAGGCCCGTGATCACGGTGATCCAGGTCTGCAGACGCATGATCAGGTCGAAGCCCATGACGCCGCCGGTCACGGTCAGCGCGGCGACCACCATGAGGGCCACCACTTCGGTCTCGGTGCCACCGCCCCAGCCGAGCCGGGCGAGGACGGTCGCGGTGGCCAGGGTGGCGAGTGCCGTGAGGACGGTCTCCCAGCCGACGGTGAGCATCCAGGAGATCAAGGCCGGCAGCCGGTTGCCGCGCACCCCGTAGGCGGCCCGGCTGAGCACCATCGTGGGCGCCGAGCCGCGCTTGCCGGCGACCGCGACGAAGCCGCAGAGCAGGAAGGAGACGACGATGCCGAGCGCGCCGGCGGCGAGGGCCTGCCAGAAGGAGATGCCGAAGCCGAGTGCGAAGGCGCCGTAACCGAGGCCGAGAACGGAGACATTCGCCCCGAACCAGGGCCAGAACAGGGTGCGCGGCGTGCCCTTGCGCTCCGCGTCCCCGATCACGTCGAGTCCGTGTGTCTCCAGTGGGATCTGACGGCCGTTGGATCTGCCGTCGAGGGAGTCCTGCGGGTGCGTCATCTCCGACCAACCTGCCCTGGCTGTTGTTGTCCAGACGTGTCCGGTCGAGGCTAGGCCGGTGCTTCGCGGGCGGTCAAAGGAGGGCACCCGGGCGCACGGGGTACCGGGTCAGATGGCGGTGCCGAGGGCGGCGTAGATCTGGAGGGTGTCCGGGCGGTGCACGTCGGTCTCGGTGCGTACGGCCGCGAAGGGGCGCTCGACGTCCGCCAGTCGGGGTACCGGGCGCAGGGTCAGCAGGTCGCCGGAGCCGATCAAGCCGTCCAGGACCGCCTCGGCCAGAAGGTGGTTGAGGTGGACCAGGCCCTCGGCGACGGTGACTCGTGCGGTGGCGTAGTAGAGCTCCCGGTGCACGGGCGCACGGCGCGCCGGCGGGTGGCCGGCGGGGTGCGGCACCCGGACGGTCACGGGGGCGTGCGGGCTCAACTCCTTGGGGGCGGAGAACGTCTTCAGGAGCCGCCGCAGGGTGGCTGTGGTGCTCGCGGGCAGCGGGGCCGTCCAGCCGACCGAGCCGTCCTGGGCGAGGTGGGCGAAGTCGAACCGCCCGGCGAGTCGCAGTGGTTGCCCGGCCAGGTGCAGGGTGCGGGTGAAGGCGCGCCGCCAGGCCCGGGCCTGGCCGGGTCCGAGCGAGAGCGCGTACGCGCAGGTCTCGGCGGCCCAGAGCGGCAGGTCGGGGCTGCGTACGACGGCGACGACCACGGCGTCCTCTCGTGCGTCGTCCGCAGCGATCCGGGTCCGCGCCCGCTCCAGGCCCGCCATGGTGGTCAGGTCGAGGCCGGTCACCAGGTCGGGGCGGGCGGCGCGGATGCGCTCCGCGGTGGCGGCGAGCAGCCGCTGGGCGACCGCGGGAGCGGCTGGGGGCGTCAGGGGAGCTGTCGGGGCAGACATCGCGGGCACCTCACAGGAACACCGAGGTCAGCAGGGAGCGGTCGATCGTGTGCCGGCTTCTGGCGAGCAGTGACGAGGTGAGCCGGTAGGGGTCGACGTAGAGGTGGGATCGGCGGTGCCGGGCCAGATCCCGGGCGACGGCCGCCGGGTCGGCCGGCGGCTCGGGGGCAGCCCGTTCGAGCAACCGGGTGGCGCGCGTGCGGCTCTTGGCGAGCAGGTCCGCACGGAATGACTCCTGGTCGCCGGGGCCGAGGACGGCGAGGAAGTACAGCCGCAGGCCGAGTCGGGTCGCGGGGTCCGCCCGGCCCGGGCCGAAGCGGTCCAGCAGGGCGTCGACGGTGTGGTTGTGCCAGTCGCCGTGCCGGGCCGAGGTGATCCGGCCGTCGATGGGCACCCGGCCGATCGGGATGCGGTGCACCGCCGTCCGCGGACCGCTCAGCACCCGCTCCAGCAGCCGGTAGTCCGGGTCGAGGTCGCGGTCGTACAGGAAGACCACCTCGTCGTGCGCCTCGGCCAGGGGAAGCAGTTCACGCAGCGCGCAGGCCAGGTAGTTGGGGCGGCCGTCGGCAGTGACGATCCGCCGCAGCGGCATCCCGTCGGCGCTCAGGTCCAGGTAGACCGGTCCGCCCCAGCGGCGCTGGTCCAGCACCACCCCGCGCGCGGCGAGCCGTTCGATCATCTCCTCCAGCGCGAGTCCGGGCGGCCGGTGCTCCAGCAGCCCGGGGTCGTACAGTCCCAGCCGGGCGTAGTGCCCGGACCACAGCCGGAGGATCTGACGGCTGGCGGGATGCACCCAGTCACCGGCCTCCACGGCCTCCAGGTACGGGCGCAGGGCGTCGGCCCCGGGGCGGCCGGCCTGTGCGCGATGGCGCACATACAGCTCTCCGATGTCCGCTTCGGTAGCGCCCGAGTAGTCGGTGTCGCCCTCGGTGCGGTCGAGGAACTCCCAGAAACCCACGACCTGTTCGGTCGGGAAGTACGTGGTGGGGCTGTACCGGTATGTCACCTCGGTGAGGCCGGCGCTCGCCCGGTACAGCACGTCCGCCCAGAAGAGGCCCTTGAGATGGCTGGGTGTCAGCGGCTTGGACGGCGTGACGGTGACGGGCGCGAGGAGCACTCGGGGAGCGGAGGCCGTCTCGGGTCCGCGCAGCGGTGCGACGGCGGTATCGATCAGCTCCGTCATGGCATCCTCCCCGGACGTCCGGTCAGCACGCGCCGGCCGGGAGCAGGAGTTCCCACTGCGCCGGGTCCTGCCGGAACAGCCGGTCCTTGACCTGGGTCGGGCGGATGCCGCCGCTCACGGAGGCGTACCAGTCCCGCTGAAACGCCGTCTCGTCGACGAGGACCGCCCTGGGCGGCGCGAGCTTGCCGCCGGTGCGGGCCCGCGCATAGTCCGCGGACCCGACGCGGAGCGCCGCATCGACGTCGGCGGCGAACCGGGCCGACTCCGCCGGGTCCCATCCGGTGTGCGGGGCCACGGCGAACTCGTAGCGGGCCGGCTGTCCGTCCTCCTCGACGACCCGGCAGCTGATGTTGCGCAGACGCAGCCCTGCGGCGTCGAGCGCGGTGCGGACCGCCCGGATCACCTGGGCCTCCCGCAGCCGCTCCCCCACCCGGTCGGAAAGCCGGTTGCGGCCGGCGTACTCGACGCGCGGAACTCCGTCGACCCGGTCGACCACTCGTACGACGTCGCCCACCGCGTACCGGTAGAAGCCGCCGACGTGGCTGTGCACCACGTGGTAGTCGCGGCCCTCCTCCAGTTCATGGGGCAGCAGGGTCGCGGTGTCGGGCCCGAGGTCGGCGTCCGCGTCGGCGAACTCGTAGACGGCCGCGGACAGGACGAGGCTGCCGGCCGAACCGTGCCGGTCGAGCGGGACGGCGGTGGGTCCCTCGGACGCGGCCACGGGCGCGGGCAGGGCCGCGACACCGGCCCCGAACTCCTCGCGCAGGGCCGGCAGATAGAGCGAGGCGACACCGGTGGTCCAGCAGAACAGGGCACGCATCCGGGGCCAGACGTGGGCGGGCCGCACGGTACCGAAGTAATGGGCGAGGCGCGTCAGTTCGGCCGCCCGCTCGGGGTCGGGGGTGCCGTACGGAACTCCGCCGAGGGTGCCGTCGTGGACCTCGCGGACGATCCGCGTCCACCACAGGTTCAGCTGGTACGGCAACGCGGCGATCATCGCCGGGTTGATGCCGATGACGCACCGCACGTCGCTCTGCACGGCCAGTCGGAGCCGCAGATACATCTTCTCCATGTGGTCGCCGGGGTCCACATCGACGGGCAGCGTCCCCCACGGGGCCGCGGTGCCCAGCTCGGCGGCGAGGGGTTCACCGAAGGCCGCACCGAAGTCGACCTGGCTGGCGCCGACATGCGGATGCCCGTCCGCGGTGCGCGGCGGCGCGGCGATCGGGTCGTGCTTGAGGTTGAGGACGGCGTCGGGGCGGGCCGTCACATCGGGGAAGTGCTCGATGAGCGGGGCCCAGGCGGCGTAGTAGAAGGGGAAGAAGGTGGTCTTCATGAAGCGCCGGGTGACGGGGATCTTCTTGTGGTCGCCGGTGCTGCCACTGCTGGTGAAGTAGACCACCGGCTCGTCGGCGGTGAGCACGTTCCGTTCACCTGCCGCCGTCCGCTCGATGTACGGGGCGTGCGCGTCGAAGTCCTGCAGCGGGACGGCACGGCGGAACTCGTCGACGGTGCGGATCCGCCCGAAGCCGTGGGCCCGCCCGAACTCCGTGTCCGCGTTGTGCGCCAGGAGGTCGGCGAGCACCCTGCGCTGCTGTTCGCGCGGGTCGGCCTGCCCGGCCAGCAGTCGGTCCCGCTCGGCCCGGACCCGGGCCAGATAGCGCTCGGCGTGCCCGGGGTCGGCCCAGGTCGAGTGCGCGCTCACGGGGCGAGCACCTCCAGCACCCGGTCCGCGGTCCTGGCCACGCTCGGCTGTTCGTCCACGGTCACGACCGGCACCTGCCGCACCTCCTCCATCATCAGCTTCCTCAACTCCCGCTGATACGACTCGAATCCGAACCAGCCGCTGTCGACGTCGGCGGACTCCAGCCGGTTCACACCCGCGCCGGCCCGCAGCCGCCGCCACGCGGTCCCCGGGGACACGTCCAGGTAGACCACCGCGTCGGGGCGGGGGAAGGTGCGCCACCACGTGTACATGGGATTGTCCTTCAGACCGGCGATGCGGCACTTCGCCAGGATCTTGTAGTAGTACGAGTCCACGAGCAGCGGTGTCCGCGCGGGGGCCGACTCGATCCGGTCCCTGAGGTAGAGCACGGCGGTCTGCAGCAGGCCGGCCAGGAAGTCCGTCGAGTACGTGTCGCCGAGGGCGGGCAGCACGTCGTTCTCCACATGTGCCCGCAGGTCCCGCACGAGCCGGTGCTCCTCGTCGACGAAGGCGTCGTCGGTCGACGCGAACCGCCACTGCGGACACCGGCGCCGCAACTCCGCCATGACGGAGGACTTGCCCGCCCCGTCGGGTCCGAGCAGCACGCGGAAGGGTGCCTGTGCAGGGAGGTCTTCCTTCATGGGCTCGGTCTCCTGTCCGTCACGGCGTTCGCTCTGTTTCGCATGGAAACAGGAGGGGCCGGATTGCCGTACACGAACATCCAATCGACTCCGGCTGACATGCCGCTGAACTCCGGCTGACCCGCACCGTGCTCGGCCTCGCCCCGGACGGCCCGAGGGCCGGCTCCGGGCCGTGTCAGGACGGGTCGCGCAGGGTGACCCTGAGCCGTTCGAAGGCGGTGGGCCGCGGTCGGTCCACCAGGAAGTCGCGGATGCGCAGGGCGCATTCCTGCGGGGAGAGCACGCTGGTGTCCACGTCCAGGTCGTGCGGTCCATGGGAGTGCACCTGGTCGTACTGCAGGGCGGCCAGCCCCGGTTGCCGGTCGCCCCGCTCGCGCTCACGGCGTTCCAGTTCGGGCAGCGGGCAGCGGACCCCGATCAGGATGGTGTCCTCGGGCACGAGCAGATCGAGGAGGTCCAGCAGCCGCCAACGGCGGCTGAGCGGATGGTCCACGACGAGGTTGTTGCCGCCCGCGGCCATCCCGGCGACCGCCCGGTGGAAGCCCTTGGCGGTGCGGTCGATCTCGGCCTGCAGGTCCCCGTCGGCGATGGGGTGGTCGCAGCGCATGGCGTGGAACGCGTCGACAGGCATGTGGAACCAGGTGCCGTCGAGCACGTCGAGGAGCGCCTCGGCGATGCTGGACTTGCCCGAGCTGGACGTGCCGTTGAGAAGGATGACCGTACCCCCGGCCACGGTGTCGGGGATGCGTGCGTGGTCCGCGTCGGCCGTGACCGGAGCCGCCTCGGTCGCCATGGTGTGGTCCTTCCGTCCGCAGGTGCCCTGAGCCGGTGTGTGCCTCCGTGATCATCACATGGGGTCACGTTGCCCGAGCACCGGGGCAAGTCCGCCTCCGACGGCGGTGGTCGGGCCGGGTGAGAGGGCGCCGGGCTCGGGCAGGGTACGGAACAGCAGCCAGCTCAGGGCCGGCATCAGGACCAACGGGGCCAGGGCGGTCCGCAGGGAGGCCGCGTCGGCGAGGTGCCCGATGAGGGGACTCACCAGGCCGCCGACGCTGACGGTCAGACCGAGGGTGATGCCGCCGGCTGTGCCGACCCGCGAGGGCAGGTAGTCCTGGCCGAGCGTGACCTGGAGCGAGAACGGTACGTAGAGACCGGCCGAGGTCAGCGCCACGAACAGGTACAGGGCCGGGCCCGGTACGAACACCACTCCGGCGACGGCCGCGACCGTGACCAGGTACGACCGGCGGGAGACCCTGACCCGGCCCCAGCGGGTGGCCAGCGCGCCGCCCAGCACGGAGCCGACGGCGCCGCCGAGGTAGAGGACGAACAGAGCCGTGGTGCCCGCCGCCGTGCCGGCGCCCGTGCGCTCCTGGGCGTACAACGGGTTGACTACTCCCCCAGCTGAAGCAGGGGGATTCCCGGACGACCTAGGGTCGTCCGCCGCTTGCGCGGCCCGGATCGCTCCGGGGGGCTTCCTGCTTCGTCGCCGACTGCCCGCCCGGATTACTCCGTTGGGGTCTTACACCGGCTCCACAGGCACTGACCGTCAGCCCGACGGCGAGCAAGTTCTTCGCGGCGTTCACGTCCCGGTCGTGGGTCGTGCCGCAGTCGCATGTCCAGGTGCGGACGTGCAGCGGCATCTTCTCAGTGAGAGTGCCGCAGGTGGAGCACAGCTTGGAGGAGGGGAAGAAGCGGTCGACGACCACGACGTCTCGTCCGTACCAGGCGGCCTTGTACTCCAGGAGGCTCCGGAACTCGTGCCAGGCAGCATCGCTGATGGCGCGGGCCAGGCAGTGGTTCTTGACCATGTTGCGCACGGTCAGGTCCTCGATCACGAGCGTTTGGTTTTCGCGCACGAGTCGAGTGGTGAGCTGATGGAGAAGATCGCGCCGCCGGTCGGCGATCCTCGCGTGGACGCGGGCGACCTGAGCCCGCGCCTTCGCCCGGTTCGCGCTGCCCTTGGCCTTCTTCGCGAGGTTCCGCTGAGCCTTCGCCAGACGGGCACGGTCGTTGCGCCCGTGGCGAGGATTGGCGATCTTCTCGCCGGTCGAGAGGGTCAGCAGGTGATCCAGGCC
>NZ_JBIWPP010000032.1:0-92164 GCF_044768335.1 Streptomyces sp. NPDC101151
AACTCAGACACGCGCGAAGACACCCAACCCACCCCCTGGGACCCCTACCCAGGAACCCACGCCCGAGACCTAAAACAACGGCATTGCCCCTAGGGCCTGCTGCCCGCGGTGAGCAGATGGCCGCTGACGCCGAGCAGCGACGGCACCGACTCGGTCTTCCGCAGTGCGCGCAGGACCAGCTCCCGGCGGTCCGGATCGTCCAGCCGGTCGGACACCTCGCCCATCAGCCAGGCGGCGCCTTCCAGGCCGTACTGACCGTGGGGTGTCAGGCCGGCGTCGGAGAACTCGGCCAGGACCTCGGCGGGCTCGTGGAAGTAGGCCGTCGTGAACAGGGACTTCGACCCGCCGGTCGGACGCATCCGGCCGTCGCCCACCGCCGCCTCGATCTGCGGGCGGCGCTCGGCGTCGAAGTACAGCCCCGTGCTGAGGTTGTCGTGCAGGGCCGCGTACCGGTTGATCGTGGCGGCCACCACCAGCCCTCCGGGCCGCAGTACCCGGCGGGCCTCGGCGAGCGTCCGGACCCGGTCCTGTCGCTCGGGCAGGTGGTACAGCGGGCCGAGCAGCAGGACCACGTCCACGGACGCGTCCGGCGCCGCCAGGGCACGGGCGTCGCCCTGGCGGGCCGTCACGCCGGGCAGCCGGGCCGCGCGCTCGACGTGCAGCGGCACCGGGTCCACGAGTTCCACCGCGTATCCGTCGGCGGCGACCCACTGGGCGTGGACACCGCTTCCGCCTCCGACGTCCAGGACCCGCGCCGGAGCGGGCGGCAGGAGACGGCGCAGGACGTCCTGGGTACGCCACAGCTCCAGGCGCCCGGTGCCCGAGCGCAGCCGGCCGTCCTCCCTGTCCCGCCCGTAGTACTCCGCGATCTCCTCGTCGAGCGCGGGAGCTCCGGCTCCCGCCGTGCGATCCGTGTCCATCCCCGCAGCCTCGCCTCCCGCGCCCGACTCGGACAAGCGAATTCCGTGCCGCGGCTGGGGCGTGCGGTGTCCGGTGGCCCTTGTCCGGGTCTCGGCGCTGAGCCCTCGGCGCTCAGCGCCCGGGAACGGGAACGGGACGTCGAGGAAGTTCTGGGCTCCGGTCATCGTCGGGAAGCGGTCTCCGGATGGCCGGCCTCCGCGGCCGGGGCTAGCGTGCGAGGGGTGGTTTCCTCGGTCTCTTTCTCTTTCGCTCAGCAGGCCGGCGCGGCCGGAAGGAGCAGTCATGATGTTCGACAAGCCGGTGATCGGCGGACCCTGCTGGACCGAACTGGGGACCAGCGATCTGGAGGGGGCCAAGCGCTTCTACGCGGACCTGTTCGGCTGGCGGCCGGAGACGGATCCCCGGCAGGAGGCGGGCGGATACACGGTGGCGCACCTGGGGGACGCGGCGGTCGCGGCGCTCACCCCGCTGTACCAGGAGTCCCAACCCGTCGCCTGGAACGTGTCGTTCGCGGTGGCGGACGCGGACGAGGCGGTACGGCGTGTGGAGGAGGCCGGCGGGACGGTGGTCCTCGGCCCGATGGACGTGTTCGACGTGGGCCGCTTCGCGGTGGCCCTCGACCCGACGGGCGCGGCCTTCCAGCTGTGGCAGGCGCGGGCCTTTCCGGGCGCCGGTCTGTTCAACGCCCCCGGCACGCTCGGCTGGGTGGAGCTGGCGACCCGGGAGACCGACCGGGCCCGTGACTTCTACACCACGGTCTTCGGCTGGAGTGTCAACGCCTCGCAGTGGTACACGCAGTGGGGCATCGGCGGGGAGGACTTCGGCGGCATGGCCGAGATGGGCGACCGGTTCCCGCCGGAGGTACCGCCGCACTGGCTGCCGTACTTCGCGGTGGACGACGTGGACGCGACGGCCCAGGTCGCCGCGCAGGCGGGCGGGGCGGTCGTGCTGCCGCCCACATCCGTCCCGGACGGCCCGCGCATCGCGATGCTGCGGGATCCGCAGGGGGCGGCGTTCGGTGTGCACAAGGCCGGCGAGGAGGGCTGAGCGGCCGGCGTGCCCGGGGTTCCGTTGTCACACTCCCGCCGTCCGCCCGGAGTGCTCGCCCCGCGGCGTCCGCCGTACGACGTGCGCCACGGCCACATACCCACGCCGGTGTTCACGCGCGCAGCGCGCCCATCCGTCCCTCCAGGCCGCTGAGCAGGTCGGCCAGCAGTGCGGCCAGGTCGCCCTGGCCCTCGGGAGCGAGGACGGACAACACGGCGGTCTCGTAGGCGAGTTGTTCGGGGAGGATGCCGTCGACCAGGTCGCGGCCGGTGTCGGTGAGACGGAGGTGTGCGACCCGGCGGTCACGGGTGTCGCCGCGCCGTTCGACCAAACCGCGTTCGGTCAGCTGCTTGAGCCGCTTGGTGACGGCGGCTCCGGAGGAGAAGGTCTCCCGTGCCAACTCCCCCGGCGTCAGCTCGTGGCCGGTACGGCGCAGCGCGCCCAGCAGGTCGAACTCCGGGCGGCTGAGCCCGGCCCTGCGCAGCGGGGCGTCCTCCGCCTGCTGGAGGAGGGCGGCACAGCGGTTGATCCTGCCGATGACCTCCATGGGCCCGGTGTCCAACCCGGGGTGCACGGCACGCCACTGCCGGACGACGGCGGCGACGGTGTCGCCCTGTGCCGCGCCATTGCCGGCACCGCGCTCCACACCGTTCCCGGTGCCCTGTGCCGCGCCATGCTCTCGGCCCTGCGCGGCGTCGCTCCCCGCAGCCTGCGCCGCGCCCTGCCCTGGGCCGTGCGCCGCGACGCCCTCAGCACTCTGCCCCGCGCCGCCCCCAGCACCCTGCGCCGCGCCGATCCCTGGGCCCTGCCCCTCGCGATTCCCAGCGCCGTGAGCCGTACTGCTCCCGGCATCCGGAAGGCCGTGCCCGGCCTCGCTCGCGGTTCCCGGCCCGCCGGCCTCGCCACCTCGTGCCGCCGACGGCCGCCCGGCCCCGCCCCCCTCGGCCTCCGGCCGGCCGGCCATGGCAGCCCCGGCCGACGCCTGCCCACCGGCCGCAGCTTCCTGGGCCGTCGACGGCCCGGCCGCCGCAGTGGTTTCGGCCTCCGGCTGCCCGCCGACGCCAACGTACCCAGCCATCGCTCGCCCGCCCGACGCAGAACCCCCGGCCGCCGCCCGCCCGGCCGCAGCTTCCCCGGCCGTCGGCTGCCCAGCCGCCCCGGTGCCGTCGGCATCCGGCCGCCCAGCCATAGCAGCACTCCCGGCCGTCACCCGCCCGGCCGCCGAAGTACCTTCAGCCGATGTCTGCCCACCGGCCCCGACATCCCCGGCCATCGGTCGTCCCTTCGTCGGCGTCATGGCCGTGCGTCCTCCGTCGTTCAGCCTGTGTCCTGCTCCAGGGGTGCGAGGCCCTGGCGTCGTACCGTCGCGGCGAGCGTACGGTGTCCGGACTGCTCGGCGAGCACGACCCGCTCCTCGGGCAGGGCGCGCTGCCACCATTCGCCGGAGGCGGCGTCAGCCGTGGCGCGCACGTCCACCAGGGAGGCGGCGAGGGTGCGCCGGGCCGCCTCCAGGGCGCGGGGTTCCGGGTGCGGCTCGGCGAGCAGGCGGGCGGCGTGCTCGCGGGCGCGTTCGGCCACGGTCAGTGCGTGCTCGATCCGTTCGCCCGCGCGCCGGTTGGTGACGGCCACGGCCGCGACGAAGCCGACGAGGGCGCCGACGAGGGTGTCCGCGACTCGCTCGGTGATCAGCCGGCCGGGGTCCTGGGTGCGGGCGAACTCGGTGATGAGCAGGGCCATCGGGGTGACGCACACGCTGCCGAGCCAGTAGTTGCGGCCCATCAGCGCCTCGGCACCGAAGGTGAGGGCGAGGCAGCACAGCACCAGGGCCGCCGGGTGGAGATGGGCGAGCGGGGTGACGACGGCGAAGACGAGGACGCCGACGAGGTTGCCGACGACGCGCTGGATGCCCCGGCTCCAGGTGAGGGTGACGTTGGCCTGGTAGAGGGAGGCCGCGGTGACCAGCGCCCAGTAGGGGCGGCCGACACCGAGGGCGAGGGAGGCGTATCCGGCGAGGGCGCAGCCGATCGCGGTGCGGGCGGCCAGGGGCGCGAGCGGGGCGAGCCGGTGTCGCAACGGGCTGCGCGAGAGGGCCGGTCCGGGCTCCACGCCGAGCAGTTCGGCGGCCGGCTCGCGCGGGATCCCGGCCCGCGGGATCCGGCCGGTGCCACGCAGATCCCCGGCCCAGGCACGCAGCCGCGCCGGGTCGGTGTCGGCGGGAGCGGCGAGGGCGACCTCGGCACGGACCAGGAGCCGTTCGAGGGCGCGCCGGGTGCGGTCGGTGCGGGCGCCGGCGGCCGGCAGGGACTGCCGGGCCGCGTGGACGGCGGCGGCGCATGTGGCCCGGGCCTTGGTGTGGCCCTCGGCGGTGCCGCGCGTGGCGGCGTACGCGGCAGCCGCGTTCAGGGCGTGCGCCGTGGCGCGGCGCTCGGGGCCGTGCGGGCGCAGCAGCCCGGGTGCCATACCGACCAGCCAGGCCCAGGCACCGGCCGCGAGGGCGAGGCCGAGGTGGCCGGGGACCTGGCCGAGGCTCTGCGGCGCGAACAGTGAGGCGGAGCTGATGAAGGTGAGGACCACATTGCCGGGCGGACCGATGTGGGTGGCGTCGCACACCGTCTTCTGCACGGCCGCCATGAGGGCGCCGATGGTGACCAGCACGACGGGGTCGGTGGTGAGCGCGGCCGCGACGAGGGCCGCGGCGAGCCCGCCGACCATGCCGAGCACCACCCCGGCAAGGGCCCGGGCCCGGGCGGCGTAGGGCCGGCTGTGGCCGTAGAGCGCGCACAGGGATCCCGCCATCGTGTACATGGCGAGGTCGAGGCGCCCCAGTGCCAGGAGGGTCAGGTTGGGCGGGGCGACCGCGGCGACCGAGCTCAGCGCGGGCTTGAACCAGATGTCGGAGGGCCGTCCGAGGCGCAGGGTGCCGGCGAGGGGGAGACGGAGACGGAGACGGGTCGCACTGCTCATACCATCAATTTAGCATGTGTTTTACTCGTAAATCACATCTGGAATCTCACCCCTCACCTGCTGCGCTCCGGTGAATGCTCCCCGTGTACATCCTTGCGCTCGCGTGCGCCCCACGTGCCGTGGGCATCGCATCCCTCGACGGACCGTCGAGCGTGGAGGTGCGCGTGCACGGACCGGTGTCGGCCGCCTGGCTGCTGGTCGCCCTGTGCGCGGCGACCGGGTCCTACTGCCTGCTGCGGATGCGCAGCGCAGTCGAGGAGCAGCGCCGTGCCGCGGGCGGCGAGGCGCTCATGGGATTCGGCATGGCCGCGATGGCCGTGCCCGCGGCGGTGTTCACGCCTCCGGGGTGGGCGTGGCCGCTGTACGCGGCCGTGTTCGGCGCGGCGGCGCTGCGCGCCCTGTGGTCCGCGCGCAGCGGCCCGCACCATCTGCACCATCTCGTGGGGACGGCGGCGATGATCTACATGTCCCTCGCCATGACGGCCTCCCCCGCGGCCCACCACCACGGGCACTCCGGCGCCGGAGTGCCGCTGGTGACGGGCACGCTCCTGCTCTACTTCACCGGCTATGTGCTGCTGTCCGGCGCCCGTCTCGTGCCCGCCGCCGCCACGGCGGGCCGGACGGTGCCCGTGCGCTGGGGTGACCGTCCGGAGCTGGCACGGGCGTGCCGGCTGTCGATGGGGATCGGCATGGTGGCCATGCTGCTGACGCTGTGAACGGCCGGGCCTCCCAGCAAGCGCAGGCGTTGCCTGCGTCACTTCGGCACCATGGACCGTACCCGTGAGCAGCCCCGCGCTCATAGGGTGCTGTCCATGATGGTCCCCGTGGCACTGTTGCTGCTCGGCGCCGTGACCGCCGTCGTCGCCCCGCGGCTGCTCGCCCGGGCCGACTGGCGGGACCGCGAGCCGGTGGTCGCCCTGTGGGTCTGGCAGTGCGTGGTGGCGGCCGTACTGCTGTGCTGCGCACTGTCGATGACGCTCAGCGGGGCGGCGGCCTGGCAGGCGGTGCGCGGGCATGTCTTCGGCGCGGCTCCGCGCGCGGTGGTGGACGCCTACGCCCTCGGCGCGACCGGACCATGGGCGGCGACGATCGCGGTGGCGCTCGCCTGCGCCGGACTGTGGAGCCTTGCGATGCTGGTGCGCGAGGTCGTAGGGGCCCGGGGGCGACGGCGCCTGCAGCGGACCGAACTCCTGGTGCGGGCCCCGCTGTTGCCGGGCGAGGAGGCGGCCGGCGGCCGGCTGGTGGTGCTGGAGGGCGAGCGCCCCGACGCCTGGTGGCTGCCCGGTGCGGCACCCCGGCTCGTCCTCACGACGGCCGCCCTGCGCCGCCTGAAAGGGCGTCAACTGGACGCCCTGCTCGCCCATGAGCAGGGGCACGACCGGGCGCGGCACGACTGGCTGCTGCACTGCTCGGCCGCGCTCGCGGGCGGCTTCCCGCAGGTGCCGGTGTTCGCCGCCTTCCGCGACGAGATGCACCGGCTGGTCGAGCTGGCCGCCGACGACATGGCCTCCCGGCGCTTCGGCCGGCTGACGACCGCGCTGGCGCTCGTCGAACTCAACGAGGACCGGGGCGTGTTCGGGCCCGGTCCGACCCCACAGGCGGCTGTCCGGCAGCGCGTGCACCGGCTGCTGACTCCCCCGGACCGCCTCCCGGCGCTGCACCGGCTGCGGCTGACGGCGGCGGCCGCGCTGGTGCCGTTCGTCCCGCTGCTCGTGGCGCTCGTACCGGGGCTTCGGGCCTTGGGCTAGGGCCTGCAGCCGGACTCCGGTGGGGAGCATGCGGGGCGTCGCGCGGCAGACGGCCGACGGCCGGCGGCCCCGCCGCCTGGGATGGTGGCTCTCGGGTCGTCCCGTCGACGAAGATCGCCGCATGCACCGCAAGCCCGTCGACGCCCGACCCCGCCCGTCCGCCCACCGCACCGCGGCCGTCGCGGCCGCCGTACTCGCCGCCTCTTCCGCGCTGCTGCTGATACTCGTCGCGACCCGGTGGCATCCCCTGCTCGGACTGGACGGCGACGTCGCCCGCACCACCCATTGCTGGGCGGTCCGCGAAACAGGCCTCACGCACGCCTTCCGCATCCTGACGGACTGGGTGTGGGACCCGCTGACCATGCGCCTGGTCTGCGCGGCGGCCGCCGTCTGGCTGGTGTGGCGCCACGCGGCCTGGTGGACGGCGCTGTGGCTGGCGGTGACCTGTGCCGTGGCCACGATCGTGCAGCAGTCGGTGAAGGCCGCTGTCGACCGGCCCCGCCCGGTCTGGCCGGATCCCGTCGACAGCGCGCACTACGCCGCCTTTCCCTCCGGCCACGCCATGACGGCGACCGTGGTGTGCGGGCTGTTGCTGTGGGTGCTGCACCGCCACGGCGCGGGCCGCGCACTGTGGCGCACGGCCGTCTCCCTGGCCGCCGTCTCGGTGGTCGGCGTGGGCCTGACCCGGGTGTGGCTGGGTGTCCACTGGCCCTCGGACGTCGTCGGCGGCTGGCTGTTCGGGGCGCTGGTGGTGGCGGTGGCCGTGCTGGTGCACGAGTGGCCGCGGGGCGGCCGGGCGCGACCACCGGCCGGGTAGAGTCCGGCGCATGGCTGCCGTGCTGTTCGATTTCTCGGGAACCCTCTTCCGCATCGAGTCCACCGAGTCCTGGCTGCGAGCCACGCTGAAGGAGACCGGGCAGACGCTGGCCGAGCCGGAACTCGTCGGCACCGCGAGGGCTTTGGAGGCGGCCGGTGCGCTGCCGGGCGGGGCGGACCCGGTCGAGCTGCCCGAGGAACTCGCCGGCCTGTGGGCGGTACGGGACGAGAGCGCCGCACTGCACCGGGCCGCCTACACCGGACTGTCCCGGCGCGTGCCGCTGCCCGACCCGGGCCTGCACGAGGCGCTCTACGAGCGGCACAAGTCCCCCGCCGCCTGGTCGCCGTACCCGGACACCGCCGAGGTGCTGCGCACGCTGCGCGAGCGCGGGATCGGCGTCGGCGTGGTCAGCAACATCGGCTGGGACCTGCGCCCGGTCTTCCGTGAGCACGGCCTCGACGCGTATGTGGACGCCTATGCGCTGTCGTACGAACACGGTGTGCAGAAGCCGGACCCGCGGCTGTTCTCCGCCGCCTGCACCGAACTGGCTGTCGAGCCGCGGCAGGCGCTGATGGTCGGCGACAGCAGGGCGGCGGACGGCGGCGCGGCCGTCCTGGGCTGCCGGGTGCACTTCGTCGACCATCTGCCCGTGGCACAGCGGCCCGACGCGCTGCTGCCCGTGCTGGACCTGGTGGGCTGAACGTACGGGGCTCCGGGGGCACCGGCCTCCCGCCCCGTCGATGCGCCGGGCCGCCGGCCCGCGTCGGCGCACCGAGCTTCCGCTCACGTCGATCTCGCCGGACGCGGCGGCCTGCGTGCGCCAGCGACGGGCAGGGCCCCGCGCCGCCCGCCTGAGACGATCCCCCGCGTCGCCCCAGACGGACGGCAGCCCTGAACTGACTCCGCGAACCGCGGTGCCACTGCGTTGAGTATAGTTGGCTGGCAGCCAGTCAACGCAGGAGTTACAGGATGTCCCCGCGCAGCGCCTCGGTCAATGAAGAGTTGCGCCGTCGTTCCAGGGAGCGGCTGCTCCAGGCCGCGGTGGAGCTGGTGGACGAGCACGGGTTCGAGGCCACCACGCTGGCCGACATCGCGGACCGTGCGGGTTCGGCGCGCGGACTGGTGTCGTACTACTTCCCCGGCAAGCGCCAGCTGGTGCAGTCGGCCGTGCACCGGCTGATGCACCGCACGCTGGAGGAGGCGCTGGAGCGGGAGCCGCGCACCGAGGACGGCCGCGAACGGCTGGCCCGGGCCATCGACGCGATCCTGGGCCTCGCCCACGACCGGCCGGTGCTGATGCGGCAGCACATGGCGGGGCTGCTCCAGGCCGAGGGTTTCGTGCAGTGCCCGGAGCAGCGGCGCCTCTCGGAGCTGCTGAGCGACACGGTCACCCGGTACGGCTCCCCGGACGTGACGGCCGACTACCCGCTGCTGCGGGCCGTACTGATGGGGGCCGTGTACGCGGCACTGGTGCCAGGGGTGCCGATGCCCGTCCCCGCACTGCGGGCCGAGCTGTTCAAGCGGTACGGGCTCGACTGGGAGCAGGGCATGCCGCCGGGGAGCGGCACGGACGCCGGCACGGGGCGGGACCAGGATCTGTCGCGGTTCTTCGCCACGGAGGAGCGGGCCGAGGAACGGCCGGAGTAACGGCCGAACGAGCGGCGCGAGGAGCGGCCGATGCGGCGGGCACCGGGGCGGCCGTGGCCCAACCGGCCCCTTCAGCGCCTCGCATGACGAGGTGCCAGGAAACCGGCGTCCCGTGCCTGGGCGATGAGCCCGAGGGAGCGCCTGCGGCTGTGCCCGGTCGCGCACATCACCGCGAGAACCGGGTCGAGGCCCCGGCCCTGGGCCGCCCGGTATTCCTGGGCGACCAGCCAGCACCCCTCGATGCCCGGCGGCCAGGCCGGGCGGGCGCGCCGGGGCCCCGGGTAGGCGACAGCCGCCTCGCCCCGCACGGCTCCGCGGTCCGCGACGCCTTTGCCGCAGTCCGCGTACGCCCCGTCCGCCGCCGCGCACGCCTCGAACAGCGGTCCCTCGATCCAGTCGGCGAGCACGGTCAGGTCGGCCAGCGACAGGGCGGGCTGCGCCTTGACGTCCTCGATGGACACACATCCCTGGGTCACCACGGCCAGGGCGTCGACCCGCGCACCGTCGGGGAAGGCCAGCAGGAGGTGGTACCAGGACGTGGCTCTCCCGGACTCCTGCACCTGCCACGCGGGCCACACGGAGACCGTGCCGTCCTCCGCGGGCCGATCAGAAAGATTAAGAAAGGATGCGTCTAGCACACACGCAACGTAACCAAATGATCACACTCGATACGACCGGACACGCGTCCAGGTCACCCCGGCGGCCCCTGCCGTTGTGGGCCAGGCGGTGCCATGCTGGAGCCGTCCGCACACCCTTCCCCCTCCTTCGAGCAAGGAGTACCGCCGTGCTGCGTGTCGCCGTCGTCGGATCCGGGCCGAGCGGGTGCTACACCGCCCAGAACCTGGTCCAGCTGGACCCCGAGGTGCGCGTGGACGTGCTGGACCGGCTGCCGTGCCCCTACGGCCTGGTGCGCTACGGCGTCGCCCCGGACCACGAGAAGATCAAATCCCTGCAGGGCAATCTGCGGACGGTGCTGGAGCACGACCGCGTGCGCTTCCTCGGCGGGGTCCGGATAGGCGGACCCGGCGGACTGCCCGTGGAGCGGCTGCGGACGCTGTACCACGCGGTCGTGTACTGCGTGGGCGCCGCCACCGACCGCCGGCTCGGGATCCCCGGCGAGGAGTTGCCGGGCAGCTGGTCCGCGACCGAGTTCGTGTCCTGGTACAGCGCGCACCCGGACGCGGCCGACGCGGGGTTCGTGCGCGACGTCAGGTCGGCGGTGGTCATCGGCGTGGGCAATGTGGCCGTGGACGTCACGCGGATGCTGGTGCGGGGCGCCGGCGAGCTGCGGCCGACGGACATGCCGCAAGCGGCGCTGGACACGCTGGCGACGAGCGGGGTCACCGAAGTCGACATGGTCGGCCGGCGCGGGCCCTCGCAGGCTCGTTTCACCACCAAGGAACTGCGCGAGCTGGGCGGCCTGCCCGACACCGAAGTGGCCGTGGATCCGGGCGAGTTGGCGCTCGATCCCGCCTATGCCGATCCTTCCGCGCTGCCCGCCGTGCAGCGCCGGAACGTGGAGGCGTTGCGCGGCTGGGCCGCCGCTCCGCCCGGGCAGGCCGAGCGGCGGATCCGGCTGCGGTTCTTCCTGCGGCCCGTGGAACTGCTCGCGGACGGCGGCCGGGTGGGCGCTGTGCGCTTCGAGCGGACGGAGCCGGACGGGCGGGGCGGTGTGAGGGGCACCGGCCGGTACGAGGACGTGGCGGCACAGTTGGTGCTTCGCTCGGTGGGCTATCGCGGGGTACCGCTGGAGGGGCTGCCGTTCGACACGACGAGCGGCACCGTGCCGCATCGGGAGGGGCGCGTCCTGCGCGACGGCGTCACCTCATCGGGCGAGTACGTCGCAGGGTGGATCAAACGCGGCCCGACGGGTGTCATCGGCACCAACCGGCCGTGCGCCAAGGAGACCGCGACCTCCCTGCTCGCGGACGCGCCCGCGCTCGTACGCCAGGAGGTGCCGCGGGACCCGCTCGTGGCGCTGCGGGCCGCGGGTATCGAACCGGTGCCGTGGACGGGCTGGCTGGCGATCGAGCGCGCCGAGGCCGAGCTGGGCGCGCGGCTCGGACGGAGCGTGGTGAAGCTGGCCGACTGGGACGCTCTGCTGGGGGCGGCGCACTCCACATAGCGGCCTCGGGTTCGGGCAGCGGAGCCGACGGCTTCCGGAGTGAGCGGCTTGCGGAGTGGGCGGCTTCCCGGTGGGCATGACACACACCGGCGACAACATCGAAATCAACAAACTGTTCAAGGGCCTTACGGTCTCGTGCTGTTCGGACATCACCCCCGCCCCGCCGCTCTGGAGCCCCCATGGCCACGACCGCAGATGTGCACCCCGTCGACGAGATGCCACCGGTTCGGCACCTGGCGGCCTTCGGTCTGCAGCATGTGCTCGCGATGTACGCGGGAGCCGTCGCGGTGCCGCTGATCGTGGGCGGCGCGTTGAAACTGTCGCCCGCCGACCTGGCATATCTGATCACCGCCGATCTGCTGGTGTGCGGCATCGCCACGCTGATCCAGTGCGTCGGGTTCTGGCGGTTCGGCGTGCGCCTGCCGATCATGCAGGGCTGCACGTTCGCGGCCGTGACGCCGATGGTGCTCATCGGGACGACGGGCGGGGGTCTGCCCGCGATCTACGGCTCGGTGATCGTGGCGGGGCTCGCGATCATGCTGCTCGCGCCGGTGTTCGGCCGCCTGCTGCGCTTCTTCCCGCCCCTGGTCACCGGCACGGTGATCCTGATCATCGGTGTCTCGTTGCTGCCGGTCGCGGGCAACTGGGCCGCGGGCGGCGTCGGCGCCAAGGACTTCGGGGAGCCGAAGAACCTGGCGCTGGCGGGCTTCGTGCTGGCGGTGGTGCTCGGCGTGCAGCGGTTCGCGCCGGCCTTCCTCGGCCGGATCGCCGTACTGGTCGGCATCGCGGTGGGTCTGGCGGTCGCCGTGCCGTTCGGGTTCACCGACTTCGGCGGGGTCGGGGACGCGGACTGGGTGGGGATCAGCACGCCGTTCCACTTCGGCGCACCGGAGTTCAGGGCGTCCGCGATCGTGTCCATGCTGGTGGTGGCGCTGGTGACGATGACGGAGACGACCGGTGACCTGATCGCGGTCGGCGAGATGACCGGGCGTCGGGTCGAGCCGCGCCCGCTGGCCGACGGTCTGCGCGCGGACGGCCTGTCGACCGTCCTCGGCGGGGTGTTCAACACCTTCCCGTACACGGCGTACGCCCAGAACGTGGGCCTGGTCGGGATGACCCGGGTGCGCAGCCGCTGGGTGGTCGCGGCCGCCGGCGGCATCCTCGTACTGCTCGGCCTGCTGCCCAAGCTGGGCGCGGTGGTGGCGGCGATCCCCGCGCCGGTGCTCGGCGGTGCGGGCCTGGTGATGTTCGGAACGGTAGCGGCGAGCGGGCTGCGGACGCTGGCCCGCGTCGACTTCAAAGGCAACAACAATCTGACGGTGGTGGCCGTTTCGGTGGCGATCGGCATGCTGCCGGTGGGCGTGCCGACGATCTACGCGAAGTTCCCGGACTGGTTCCAGACGGTGATGAACAGCGGCATCAGCGCGGGCTGCCTGACGGCGATCGCCCTGAACCTGCTGTTCAACCACCTTCCCACGAAGGCGGGTTCCGCCGAGCCGGACGGCCTGTCGGCCGATGGCGGCGACGCCGTCGGGTCTCCGACACCCTGACTGACGGGACCCACCGCAAGTACGCGAGTCCGGACATCACCTACAAGCGAGCCCGGGCGGTGGGGCCGCCGGCCGCGGCGGAGGAATGCGGCGGCGGCCCCACCGGCGAGCGTCGGTCACGCATAGCTCCAGCGCCACGCGTTCGACTTGTAGACGCACTTGATGCGATCGCCGCCGGCGTCGGTGGTGACGGCTCCGTGGTCGCCGTTGCGGCAGAACTGGCCTGCCTCGTAGCAGTTGCCGGCGTTGGAGACGATCGAGCATGTGCCGGTGTCGGAACTCCCGCTGTCGTCCGGACCGGCGGCCGCCTGCGCGGCTTCGGTGACTCTGACCGTGACGGTCGGTCCGGGCTTCTTCACCGTCCTGGTCTTCGTGACGGTGGGCGCGGGCGCCGCCTTCGGAACGGCGGTCACGGTCGCGGTGGCCATGGCCGTGGCCGTGACCGTCGCCCGCGGAGCCGCCCCGGCATCGGCCGAGGCCCCGCCGGTGCCCGTCGTGGCGATCACCGCGCCCAACGTGAAGAGCGTGAAGCCGCCGAACCATATTCTCTTGCGTCTGTGCAGCGGACGGTTGTCGGACTGTCCCGGTCCGGGACGCATCGTCGACGGCTGGTTCATCTGCCACCCCCCAAGGTGTTTCTGGCGGAGTGACGGTAGCGCCCGGACGAGTGAATGTGAAAGTAGTGTGAAGGCTACGCAAGGATGACGTGACCTCGGTCAGCCTGCCGGCCCCGGCTCCCCGGTGAACTGCGCCTGATAGTCCGCGTACGCGGTGCGCAGCAGGTCACCGGGCCAGTCGGCGGGCAGCAGCCCGGAGGGCAGGACCGGGTCGGCGAGCAGGTGGCGTACGGCCGCGGCGAAGGCGGTGAGGCGGTCGGCCGGAAGACGGGCGTCGGTCGCGTGGGCGAGCAGGGTCCGCGCGGTGGCGGCCCAGGCGTCCAGCGGCCACAGACGGGCGACCAGGTCGTGCGGGGAGCCGTCGGGGCGGGCCGTGTACGACTGCGCCACGCGCGCGAGCTCGGCGGGCAGGGCCCGGTCCAGGTTGGCCGGCCGCAGCCACACTCCCTCGCGGAGCTCGGCCAGGCGCAGGGCGGCCAACCGGGTGCGCAGGTCGGCGCGTTCGGCGGGGCCGCGGCCGGTCGCCGTGATCACGACCATCTCCCAGGCGCCGTCCCACGCGCGCGTGATCGGGTGCAGCGCCTCGTCCTGACGGTTCTGGCGGGCCAGCAGCCGGTCACTGAGCCCGTAGACGGCGTCCGTGCGGCGCAGGTCCCCGGCGGCCACCATCCGGCTCAGCGCGGCCCGGAGCGTGGAGCCGCCGACACCGAACGGCTCCACCAGGCGGACCAGGTCCTTCACCGGCAGCTCGGGCGGATGCGCGCCCAGGAGCAGGCTCAGCACCACCGACCGTGCGGACAGCGGCCGCAGGCCGGCCTCACCCGGCTCGGCCGACACGTTCATGCGCATGGACACGTACTGTACGTGCGTCTTCTTGTTGCATCATTGCTACAGTCGCACGAAGAGTGCAACATGGCCGTATGGTCTCGATACCCGCGCCGGCGACGCAGCAGCAGTACGCCACCCACGACGTCACCAACCAGGCCGCACCTCTGGCCCCCTACGACGCTTCCGACGACCCGGCCCTGCTGGAGGGGCTGCGCCGGGAGGGTGCCGAGTGGGCCGAGGACGGCATTCGCCGGCTGGGCCTCCGGGCCGGCAGCGAGGAGGCCCAGGAGTGGGGCGAGCAGGCGAACCGGCACGAACCGGAGCTGCGCACCCACGACCGCTACGGCCACCGGATCGACGAGGTCGACTTCCACCCCAGCTGGCACCATCTGATGCGGACCGCGGTCGCCGAGGGCCTGGCCGGCGCCCCGTGGGCGGACGACCGGCCCGGCGCCCATGTGGCCCGCAGCGCGGGCGGACTGGTGTGGGGGCACACAGAGGCCGGGCACGGCTGTCCGACGTCGATGACGTATGCCGCCGTCCCCGCCCTGCGCTCCCAGCCGGACCTGGCCAAGGTCTATGAGCCGCTGCTCACCGGTCGCGCGTACGACCCGGAGCTGCGCGTCCCGGCCGAGAAGCCCGGACTGCTGGCCGGCATGGGGATGACCGAGAAGCAGGGCGGCTCGGACGTGCGTACCAACACCACCACGGCCACGCCCACCGGGGAGCCGGGCGTGTACACACTGCGGGGCCACAAGTGGTTCACGTCGGCGCCGATGTGCGACGTGTTCCTGGTCCTGGCGCAGGCGCCGGGCGGCCTGTCCTGCTTCCTGGTGCCCCGCATCCTGCCCGACGGCAGCCGCAACACCTTCCGCATCCAGCGGCTGAAGGACAAGCTCGGCAACCGGTCCAACGCCTCCTCCGAGCCGGAGTTCGACCGGACGGTGGCCTGGCTGGTCGGACCGGAGGGGCGGGGTGTGAAGACCATCATCGAGATGGTCAACTGCACCCGCCTGGACTGCGTGATGTCCTCGGCGACCCTGATGCGCAAGACGCTCGTCGAGGCGGGCCACCACGCGCGCCACCGCAGCGCGTTCGGCGCCCGGCTGTTCGACCAGCCGCTGATGCGCAACGTCCTGGCCGATCTGGCGCTGGAGTCGGAGGCGGCGACCACGCTCACACTGCGGCTGGCCGGGGCGGCGGACCGGGCGGTCCGCGGGGACGCCGGCGAGCGGGCCTTCCGTCGGATCGCCACCGCCGTGGGCAAGTACTGGGTCACCAAGCGGGGTCCGGCGTTCACGGCGGAGGCCCTGGAGTGCCTGGGCGGCAACGGCTATGTCGAGGAGTCCGGCATGCCCCGCCATTACCGGGAGGCTCCCCTGCTGTCCATCTGGGAGGGTTCGGGGAACGTGAACGCGCTCGACGTGCTGCGCGCCCTGGGCCGTGAACCGGACACTGCCGAGGCCCTGTTCACCGAACTCGCCCTGGCGCGCGGTGCGGACGCCAGGCTCGACGCGGCCGTGTCCGGGCTGAAGGCGCAGCTGGCCGAAACCGATCAGGTGGGCGCGCGTCGGCTGGTCGAGCGCATGGCCCTCGCCCTCCAGGCATCACTGCTGGTCCGGCACGCCCCGCACCCGGTCGCGGACGCCTTCTGCGCGACCCGGCTGGGCGGCGACTGGGGGCACGCGTTCGGCACCCTGCCCGCCGGGACCGGCCTGGACGCGATCCTGGAGCGGGCCCTGCCCGACCGGAACTGACCCCTTCCCCGGGCGGGCGGACCGGACGGCGCACCGTGGCCGGTGACAGCCGACGGATCGCACACAGTCAGTGCGCGATCGCGCTCGGTTGTCAGTGCCGTGGTGCAGACTCGCGATCAGGTGACACTCGCCCGGGGAGGACACAGTGTTCACGGGGATCGACGAGGTCGACTGGGCCTCGCTGCAACACGCGTACGGCAGTGCGGAGGACGTGCCCGGATGGTTACGGGGACTGGCCTCCGTGGACGCCGCCGAGCGGCAGACCGCGCTCGACGGCATGTACGGCACGGTGCACCACCAGGGGAACGTGTACGACTCGACGCTGGCCTGCGTCCCCTTCCTGTGCTCGCTCGCGGGACGCGAGGCGGTGCCGGACCGGGGCTGCATAGTCGAACTGCTCGTCAGCATAGGGGCGGAGAGCGGGGATGCCCGCGCGCGTGAGGCGGTGCGCACGGGCTCCGAGGTGTTCGTGTCCCTCCTCGGGGATCCGGACGCGGGAGTGCGCCGGGTGACCGCGGGGGCCGTCGTGCGGTTCCTCGACGACCCGGCCCGCGTGCTGGACCTGTTACGGCAGCGGATCCCGGTCGAGCGTGACGGCCGGGTCCTGCTGGCCCTGACCGAGGCCCTCGGCCTGTTCGTGCACCGGCATCCGGCGCACGCGCCCGACGCGGTGGAGCTCCTGACCGCACAGAGCGCCCCGCCCTTCGACCCGGGTCTGCGGCTGGCCGCGCTCGGCCAGCTCGCGCTCGCCGCCCCCGGCCGGCCGCCGGCGGACCTGGTGCCGACGGCCGTCCGGCTGCTGCGGGACAGGTCCGCGCGCCGCGCCCGGGTCCCGGACCGGTCCGGGCACGACTCCCTCGTGGGGCGGTTGCGACGACTGCGCCCCTCGGACGAGGAGGGCGCCCAGCTGCTGCGCACGCTGCACACCGCGCTCGGAGACCGGACCGGTGACCGGATCGCCCTGCTCACCGGGCAGTTGACCAGCCCGGACCCGATGGACCGCTGCAATGCCGTGTGCATGTCAGCAGCGCTGTTCCGCGGCTGGCGCGCCGACTGCGCCGGGCCGGTGGCGCTGATCGGCGCCCAACTGGACACGGAGCAGGACCGGTTGCGGGACGCGGCGGTCTCGGTCCTGGCAGAGCTGTTCGGCCTGGCCGCGCCCGCGGCGGACGACCTCCACGGACTGGTGACGGCCCGGCCCGACCTGTGGACGCACCGCTGGGAGCGCGGATCGCCCTCTGTCGGCGGCCCGCTCAAGGCCCTGGTCAGGTGCGGCGATCCACGGTCGGTACCGGTCCTGGCCCAGATCCTGGCGAGCCCGGCCGCGCCCGGCGGCCTGGGGCACGAGGTCACCCACCTCGGCCCGGCCGCGGCTCCCCTCGCCCCCGCGCTGCGGCACCGGCTGGGCCGGATCCCCCTCGACTCCCCCGCCGCCGACACACTGGCCGCCCCTCTCCTGTCCGCGCTCGGAGCCATCGGCGACCGGGACGCGGTACCGGAGGTGCTGCGGCTGCTGTCCGGCGCACCGGACGGCCTGGGGACACGGGAGAGACTGATCGCGCAGGTGGCCGAGACACTGGACGCCCTCGGGGCCACCGCGCAGGCGGCACCGGTTCTGCGGCAGCTCCTGCACACCCGGCACGCGGCCGCGGCGGCGGGCGCCCTGTGGTCGGCGGGCGACGGGGCTTCGGCCGTACTGCCCGTCCTGCTGCGGGAGTTGACGCGGAGCGAGCCGGGAAGCCGCCGGCTGGCCGCCCGGTATCTGGGCAGGCTCGGTCCGGCCGCCCGCACGGCCCTGCCGGAGCTGCGCCGGACGGCCCGCTCGGGGCAGATCTGGCAGCGGACGTCGGCCGCATGCGCGCTGTGGCACATCGGCCGGGACCCGGAACCCGTCCTGCCCGTGTTCCGGGCCGCCTGGTCGCAGAACCCCCACACCCGCGGCCCGATCGCACAGTGCCTCACCGCCATGGGCCCGGCCGCCGCACCGCTGCGGGACCTGGTGACGGCGGAACTGGCCGCCCCCAGGCGCCACACGGCCCGAGAGGGCGGGTACGGCAGCCATGACATCGCCAAGGACGAAGCGTTGCTCAGGAGCTGCGTGGAGGTGATGGCGGTGCTGTAGGCGCGCGACGGGCGGCAGGGCCCGTCATCCCGTCATCCGCCCCCACTGGGGTCCGAGTCGGGCCCACTCCGCGTCCCAGCGGTCCATGCGGCGGCGTTCCAGGCGGCTGCGGAGGACGAAGCCGCCGACGAAGGGCACGGCGGCGGCGCTCGCTCCCACGAGGCCGCCTATCAGGGTGGCGCGGAAGGCGGCCTCCGAGACGGTGGTGGGGCGGGTGACGAGGTGCCCCTCCGGGTCGGTCCAGACGGTGACGGGGGTACCGGCCTTGCTGCCCGGTGCGACCCGGGCCTGGCCGGTGTGGGCCGAGCCGTCGGCGACGGTCCAGCGGACCTCGGCCCAGACCCGCTCGCCGCCCACGCCCGGGGAGGTGGGCCTTCCGGGTGCCTGCCCGACGACGCGGGCGACGGCGGGATGCCAGGCGGCGCGTTCCCGGGCCAGTCCGTGCTCCACCGACCGGGCCGCCGCGAGGCCGGCCAGCACTCCGGCCAGGACGGTCAGCAGCCAGGCACCGAGCACCACCCAGGCCTCCACCACGTCGGCCCGGCGTCTGAGCGGATTGCGCCGCCAGCGCCACAGCCACACTTTGGGACCACGGAACGCCATCAAAGGCATTCTCCTCACGAGCGCACCGACAGGCCGGACCGACCTCCCATACGGGTAGGGCCGCCCCGTTGCTCACGACGAGCCGTCTCCTCGACGGTCGCACGAGACACCCCCTTCGCGCAGGCGCATGCCGCAACGGATCCCGCCGAACTCTGCGACAGGCCGACGACACTGCCTTGACCTGCGACGACGCGGCTACCGGGGCCGAGTGTCGGTGCCGGGGTGCAGACTGACCGGTATCTGACGACTACCTGGACAAAGACGTCCCGGAGGTGATCGGCATGACCGAGGTTCTGCTCGCCGTGGGCACCCGCAAGGGCCTCTTCATCGGTCGGCGGCGAGGTGGCACATGGGAGTTCGACGACAGTCCCTACTTCAACGCCCAGGCCGTCTACTCGGTCGCCATCGACACCCGCGGCGGCTCCCCGCGGCTGCTCGCGGGCGGCGACAGCGCGCACTGGGGCCCGTCGGTGTTCCACTCCGACGACCTCGGCCGCACGTGGACCGAACCGGCCCGGGCCGCCGTCAAGTTCCCCAAGGAGACCGGCGCTTCGCTGGAGCGGGTCTGGCAGCTGCACCCGGCCGCCGCCGAGCCGGACGTGGTGTACGCGGGCACGGAACCGGCGGCCCTGTACCGCTCGGAGGACCGCGGGGAGAGCTTCGAGCTGGTGCGTCCCCTGTGGGAGCACCCGACCCGCTCCCAGTGGGTGCCGGGCGGCGGCGGTGAGGGCCTGCACACGGTGCTCACCGACGCGCGCGACCCGCAGGCGGTGACCGTGGCCGTCTCCACCGCCGGGGTGTTCCGCACGACGGACGGCGGGGCGAGCTGGAAGCCGTCCAACTCCGGTGTCTCCGCGGTGTTCCTGCCGGATCCGAACCCCGAGTTCGGCCAGTGCGTGCACAAGGTCGCCCGGGACGCGGTCGACCCGGACCGGCTGTACCTGCAGAACCACTGGGGCGTGTACCGCAGCGACGACGCGGGCGCGCACTGGACCGACATCGGCGCGGGCCTGCCGTCGACGTTCGGCTTCGCGGTGGCCGCCCATCCGCACCGCGGCGACACCGCGTACGTCTTCCCGATCAACGCCGACGCCGACCGGGTGCCCGCCGAGCACCGCTGCCGGGTCTTCCGCACCGCTGACGCGGGCCGGAGCTGGGAGCCGCTGTCGAAGGGACTGCCGGAGGAGGACCACTACGGCACCGTGCTGCGCGACGCGCTCCGTACGGACGACGCGGACCCGGCCGGGGTCTACTTCGGCAACCGCAACGGCGAGGTGTTCGCCTCGGCCGACGACGGCGACAGCTGGCAGCAACTGGGCTCCCATCTGCCGGACGTGCTGTGCGTGCGGGCCGCGGTGATCGACTGACCCGGCCGGTCCCCGCGGACGGTGGGGTGAGGAAACGGCAACGGTCATCCGAGCCGACAGTCCGGTCATCCGCGGTCGGCCTCCGGTCGCAGCTTGATCGCCGACCGGTGTACGGCAGTAGGGTGACGCCCGTGGCACCACGACCCTTGCATGAAATCGTCGAACCGGGCTGGGCGAAGGCCCTGGAACCCGTCGCCGGACGGATCGCCGCGATGGGCGACTTCCTGCGCACGGAGATCGCCGCGGGACGCACCTATCTGCCGGCCGGGGCGAACGTCCTGCGCGCCTTCCAGCAACCCTTCGACGAGGTACGCGTCCTGATCGTCGGTCAGGACCCGTACCCGACCCCGGGGCACGCGGTCGGCCTGTCGTTCTCGGTCGCGCCCGAGGTGCGCCCGCTGCCGCCGAGCCTGATCAACATCTTCCGCGAGCTGAACACCGACCTGGGGCTGCCCCAGCCGTCGACCGGCGACCTCACACCGTGGACGCAGCAGGGCGTGCTGCTGCTCAACAGGGCGCTGACCACGGCACCGCGAAGTCCGGCCGCCCACCGCGGCAAAGGCTGGGAAGAGGTCACCGAGCAGGCCATTCGGGCCCTGGCCGGCCGCGGCAAGCCGCTGGTGTCCATCCTGTGGGGGCGCGACGCCCGTAACCTGCGTCCGCTGCTCGGCAGCCTGCCGGCCGTGGAGTCCGCGCATCCCTCACCGATGTCGGCCGATCGCGGGTTCTTCGGCTCACGCCCGTTCAGCCGGGCCAACGACCTGCTGATCCAGCAGGGCGGACAGCCGGTGGACTGGCGTCTGCCGTGACCGTCCCCGGATATCTGGCCGTGGACTCCGGCGGCTCGGGTCTCCGGATCGCCGTCGGTGTTCCGGGACAGGCGCCCTCGGCCCAGGGGGAGACCGGGGAGCCGGTCCGTACCGATGCGCGGGGGATCGATCCCGTCCACCTGATGGCACAACTCGTGCCCCTGGCCCGCACACTGGCGGCCGAGGCCGGGCTGGGCGAGCTGGGCACGGCCGTTGTGGGCGCCGCCGGGTTCGCCACCCTGGGCGACGCCCTGCGCGCCGAACTGCCGGGCGCGCTCGCGCGGGAACTGGGCGTACCGACCGTGGCGCTGGCCGCCGACGCCGTCACGGCCTATGTGGGCGCCCTGGGTACGCGGCCGGGTGCCGTGGTCGCCGCGGGCACCGGGCTGATCGCGATCGGCACCGACCTGACCGGCTGGCGGCGGGCGGACGGCTGGGGCCATCTGCTCGGCGACTGCGGTGGCGGGGCCTGGATCGGGCGGGCCGGGCTGGAGGCGGCGCTGCGCGCCCACGACGGCCGCGACGGCGGCTCCGCCGCGCTGCTTGCGTGCGCCGAGGAACGGTTCGGCCCGGTGCGGGGGCTGCCCGGCCTGCTCTACCCGCGCACCGACCGCCCCGCGATGCTGGCCTCCTTCGCCCCCGGGGTGGCCGCCTGCGCCCCGCGCGACCCGGTGGCCGCAGCGATCCTGCGCGCGGCGGCCCGGAACATGGCCGAGTCCGCCGCGGCGGTGTGCCCGGCGTCCGGTGCACCCGACGTGGCGCTCACCGGCGGCCTCTTCAAGATGGGCGACCAGCTGCTCGTACCCCTGCGGGAGGAGTTGGCGGGGCGGCTGCCGCACGCCCGGCAGGTTCCGGCCGAGGGGGACCCGCTGCACGGCTGTGTGCGGATCGCGACCGAGCTGGCGGCCGGGCGGCTCACCCTGCCGGGTGAACCGTCCATGCTCTGCGTGGTCCCCACAAAAGGGGATTGACCGCTTCATGGCACATGTGTCCGGCAAGTGCCCGGAACATGTGCCAAGCGGGCGTAACTCATCAGACAAAATGGGACGGAAACCGCTCACCTGCACCCTCCCCGAACAGGGGAGCCCAAGAAGCCAGTAACATGCGGCGCCATGAGCTCCCCCACTGGGCCCGTGTCCGGCCTGCCAGTACGAATGCCGCGACCCCGCCAGCCCGGACGGCACCGCCGACCGGAACCGCTGGTGGCTCCCGAGGACGCGCCCGCGCTCGTCCTCGCGGTGCCCGGCGCGCCCAGCGCCGCCACACGCAGCCTCGCCGAGGAGGTCGTGAGCATCGCCCGCTCCGAGCTGCCCGGCCTGGACGCCCGGATCGGGTACCTGGACGGGGACGACGTCGAGTTCTCCAGCCTCCGGTCCCTGCTGACGCGTGCCGCCGAGGAGCGCAGCGCCCGCTATGAGCAGGCCAGGGCCGCCGGTGTCGACGTCAAGGAGCCCGACGGCCCGGTCGCCGTCGTCGTCCCGCTGCTGGCCGGTCCCGACAGCGCGCTGCTGCGCCAGGTCCGCCAGTCCGTGATGGACAGCCGGGTCGCCGCCGATCTGACCGATGCCCTCGGCCCGCACCCGCTGCTCGCCGAGGCGCTGCACGTGCGCCTGTCCGAGGCGGGCCTGGCCCGTGCCGACCGCGCCCGTCTGTTCACCGTGGCCACCGCCGCCGACGGCATCATCCTGGCCTCCGTGGGCGGTGACGAGGCCGTGCAGGCGGCCGGGATCACCGGCATGCTGCTCGCCGCGCGCCTGGCCGTGCCGGTGATGGCGGCCGCCCTGGACGAGGAGGGCTCGATCGCCTCCGTCGCCGAGCAGCTGCGCGCCTCGGGCTCGCAGCAGCTGGCCCTCGCGCCCTACCTGATCGGCCCGGAGATCGACCCGGCGCTGCTCACGGCGGCCGCCGAGGAGGCGGGCTGCGCCACGGCGGAGGCGCTCGGCGCCTACCCGGCGATCGGCAAGCTCGCCCTCGCCAAGTACACGACGGCACTGGGCATCGCCCCGCAGCAGCCGCAGGGCACGCCGGTCCGCTGACCCGGCACGGCACCCGTACGACACAGGGCCCGCTCCAGCCACTGGAGCGGGCCCTTCGCCTTGTCATGCCGCCGCGGGGAGCCTCCGCTCGGCCGCTCAGCCGAAGACGATGCAGGAGGCCGCGGCGACCTCGACGGACCCGTCGTAGCGGGGCAGCCCCGTCGCCTCGTCGACAGCGAACCAGGTCACGTCGCCGGAGCGTTCGTTGGCCGCGTAGAGGAAGCCGTCGTGCTCGGCGAGCGCGCGTGGCCAGTGCCCGCCGCACGGCACCGTGCCGGTCAGCCGCAGTCCGTCCGCCCGGACCGCGAACACGGACAGGACGTCCTCGCCGCGGGTCGCGGTCCACACGAAGCGGCCGTCGGGCGAGACCACAATGCCCGAGGCGTAGGCGTCGCCGGCCGGGGCGCCCGGCAGGACCGGAACCTCGATCAGCGGCTTCAGGGAGCCGATGCCGGCGTCCCAGAGGCAGACCGTGACGGTCGGGGTGAGTTCGTTGACCACGTAGGCGCGCTCGCCGTCCGGGTGGAAGGCCAGGTGGCGGGGGCCCGAGCCGGGGCGCAGCGCGATCTCGCGGTGCAGGGCGGGGGTGCCGCGGTCCAGGGTGCACACCCGGACCGAGTCCGTGCCGAGGTCGACGCTGACCGCCCACCGGCCGCTCGGGTCGGGCTGCACCTGGTGGGCGTGCGGGCCGCGCTGGCGCCGGTCGTGCGGGCCTGAGCCGGTGTGCCGGAGCACTCCCGAGGGCGCGCCGGCGAGGGTGCCGTCCGGGCGCACCGGCACGGCGGTGACGCTGCCGGAGCCGTAGTTGGCGGTCAGGACGTGCCCGGCGTACAGGCTGAGGTGGGTGGGTCCGCTGCCGGCGACCGGCACGGGCGGCCCGGCGGGTTCCGGCTTGTCACCGCCGACCCGGAACGCCGCGACGGCGCCCTCGGCCGTCTCGCTGACCGCGTAGAGCATGTCCCCGTCCGGCGACAGGGCCAGGTAGGAGGGGTCGGGCACGGTGCCGAGGCCACCGGTCAGGGTCAGTGCGCCGCTGCCCGGGCGGACCTCCGCGACGACCAGTCCGGGTCCGCCCGCCGCCGTGAACGACCCGATGAACGCCCTGTGCCGCCGGCCGTCTGCTGTCACCGCTGTCCCCTCTCCGTCGGAGCCAGTGCCGACGGTAGCAGTCGATCACCCTAGGTCTAGACCAAAAGGGTGACGGGGGGCGGTTCGCCGGTTTCCCTCAGGCACCGACCAGCGGCGATCCCGACGGGGCCCGCAGGGGCTCGGCCAGGTCGGCGAGGGCGCGCTCCAGGCCGTGGAGGTGGGCCAGGGCCGGCTCGGCCGGGGCCGCGGCAGGCCGGTGCACATGCTCGGAGCCACCGGCGGTGAGCGCCTCGACCGCGGCCTCCACCCGCCAGCAGGCGGCCGCCAGGCGGGCGTCGTGGGAGGCCTCGGGGTCAGCGGCGACGGCGACCAGACCGCGGATCTCGCGGGCGCAGTCGTCGAGGAGCGCGAGGACCCGGCGGGCCCGCCGCTTGCGGCCGAGCATCGGGTTCAGCGGGTGCACCAGCGGGGCGACCGAGAGCCGGACCCGGCCCAGCAGCTGCTCCAGCTCGGCCACGCGCGGTGCCGGGTCGGCGGTGGCCGAGCCGGCGAGGCGGGCGGCGGCCTCGGCCGTGCAGGCGTGGACGCAGCGCAGGGCACGCTGGATCCAGGCGTCGGTGGTGGCGTGGGTGGTGACGGGCAGCACGAACAGCACGGCGAGCACCGCACCCAGGGCGCCGACGCCGGTCTCGGCGAGACGGAGCGCGAGCAGGCCGGGGTCGAGGACGCCGAGCAGGCCGTAGAGCAGCTCGGCGAGCAGGGTCACCCAGAGCATCATCCAGGTGTAGGAGACGGCGGCCGTGTAGAAGATGCCGAAGACGGCGACCGCGACGAGGACGGCCGTGGGGACGGGCGCGCCGTTCACGGGGACGGCGACGAGCAGGCCGAGGCCGATGCCGATGACGGTGCCGAGGACCCGCCGGAAGCCGCGTACCAGCGTCTCGCCGCGCGAGGCGGTGTTGACGAAGACCCACCAGGTGGCGCCCACCGCCCAGTACCAGCGCTGCCCGGACACCAGCTGTCCCACGACCAGCGCGAACCCGGCGCCGGCGACCGCCTGGACCGCCTGCCGGGTGGTCACGCGGACCAGCCCCGTCCCCGCGGACGGTGCGGGTGCGGCGGCCGGGGGCAGGCGGCGCTCGTAGCACCACAGGCCGAAGCGCACGGCGGCCGCGCTGAGCACGGACAGCAGGACGGCGGCATACAGCTCGGGCAGCTGTCCGGGCGTGGCGTGCAGGAACTGGGCCACGAAGAAGGTCATGAAGGCGAACACGCCGAGGCTGTGCCCGCGCGGGCCCCAGCGGCGGGCGTACACGCCGGCGCCGACGACCACGAGGAAGACCAGGTCCCGGGCCACGGGGTGGTCGTGCAGTTCGGCCGCGGCGGCGAGCACGGGCACCCCGACGGCGGGCAGCAGAGCGGTGGTGACCGCCTGCCCGCGCACCGTCGTGTCGGCGACGGTGAACAGGGCGAGCAGCGCGGCGAGACCGCCGGTGACCGCACCGGGGAGGGAGTGGCCCGCGAGCCCGCACACGACGACGGCGAGCCCGATGCCGAGGACGGCCCGCGCGGCGAAACGCAACCGCGTCCGCCCCGGGTCCGGAGCCACGAACACCCTCTTCAGCACTGAGTCCCCCTTGGAGCACGGCACACAAAAGGCGCCGCGGGGATCCGCAGCGCCATCGACGTACCCATAAGAGCATCACATGGGTCGATGGCTCAAGTGTCGACTGAATCACTGAACCATTGGCCCGATGAGGAAGGGGTTCGCTCGTCCGACTCAGGGCCAACGGACCAGGTGGGGCGGCACATCGACTCGGCAGCTTCCTGAGCCATTGGTACAGTCGTAGATCATGACCGTGGACGAACTCGACACCCGCATCCTGCGGCTGCTGCTGGAGCAGCCGCGCACCAGTGTGCGTGAGTACGCCCGCATCCTCGGCGTCGCCCGCGGCACGCTTCAGGCGCGCCTGGACCGCATGGAGCGGGACGGCGTGATCACGGGTACGGGCCCCTCGCTCTCCCCCGCCGCGCTCGGCCACCCGGTGCTGGCGTTCGTGCACATCGAGGTCACCCAGGGCCACCTGGACGACGTCGGGGACGCGCTGGCCGCCGTACCCGAGATCGTCGAGGCGTTCTCGATCACGGGCGGCGGGGATCTGCTGGCCCGGGTGGTGGGGCGGGACAACGCCCATCTGGAGGATGTGATCCAGAAGCTGATCAGCCTGCCGGGCGTGGTGCGCACCCGTACCGAAGTGGCCCTGCGCGAGCGTGTGCCGTTCCGGCTGCTGCCGTTGGTGGAATCGGTCGGGCGAGCGGCCCGCGCCTGACGCTTGGCATGCTGGACCGCATGAGCAAGCTCGGCACTCTTTCGGTCATCTTCGATCTCGACGGAACGCTGGTGGACAGCGAGCCGAACTACTACGAGGCGAGCCGGCAGACCCTCGCCGAGCATGGCGTCCCCGACTTCACCTGGGCGGAGCACGAGAGCTACGTCGGCATCAGCACCCTGGAGTCGGTCGCGATCTGGCGGGAGCGCTACGGTCTCGGCACCCCGGCCAGAGAGCTGCTCGACGCGACGAACCGGCGCTACCTGGAGCTGGCCCGCGCCCGCACACCGGCATACCCCGAGATGCGGAAGTTCGTGGAGCTGCTGTCCGCCGAGGGCGTTCCGCTCGCCGTGGCCTCCGGCTCCTCCCTCGACGCCATCGAGGCCATCCTCGCCGGGACCGGCCTGGACGCCTTCCTGCCGACCGCGGTCTCGGCCGACGAGGTGGCCCGCGGCAAGCCCGCCCCCGACGTCTTCCTGGAGGCCGCCCGGCGGCTCGGGGCGGACCCGGCGCACTGTGTGGTCCTGGAGGACGCGGCACCGGGTGCGGCGGCCGCGCACGCCGCCGGGATGCGCTGCATCGCGATCCCGTACGTGGCCGCGCAGGCCGACGCCCCCGAGTTCGCCACGGCCGCACTGCTGCTGCGGGGCGGGCAGGCGGAGTTCACGGCCCAGTCGGCGTACGCCTGGCTGACGGATGCGGCCACATCAGCCTGAGCACCCTCCTTACCCGACAGTACCGTTGACGCTCCTCCGCCTCTTTCCTGCCTTCCGGACGATTTGCTCCGCCGTTCCGGCGGCGCGTGGCACAGACTCCGCACGAGCCGTCCCCGCAGACCCTGTTGTACGGCCCGGTCGCCCTCGTGGCCCACAACTCCGTGACCGGGCACCTGAGTCGGGGTCTTCGGCGGCCTCGACTCCGGCGCCGTGAACCCTGCTCGGCCCGACGGGACCAGCTCCTGGACGAGATCTGGGCGGGGGCACCGTTCCTGGGCAGGGGTGCGCCGGTCGCGCGTGCGGGACGTCGTGGCGGTGTGTGACGTCGGCCGGGCTGTTCCGGCAGGAGGACGACGGGTGCGGCGGCGGTGCGTACCGCACGCGAGGCCACCTACGCGGCCCGACCGATCCGGCCGGCGGGCATCCGGTCGCACGGAGGCGTGCCGGCTCGACGCGCGCGGAAGTGCTCCTTGCGTGCGTTGAGCGGGGTGGCTGCTTAGCGTGACCCCATGACCACAGTCCAGGCTCCACCCGCCCCCGACGACCGGCGGTGGAAGGCGCTCGCGGTCTGTCTGACAGCGGGCTTCATCTCGCTGCTCGACACCTCGATCGTGAACGTGGCGCTGCCCTCGATGGAGCACGGGCTCGGCGCCTCGGAGGCCGCCGAGTCCTGGGTGGTCTCCGGGTACGCCCTGACCTTCGGGCTTGCGCTCGTCCCGGCCGGCCGACTCGGCGACATGCGCGGACGGCGGCAGGCCTTCCTGATCGGGCTCGCCCTGTTCACGGTGGCCTCGGCAGCCTGCGGGCTCGCGCCGAGCGCCTCCTGGCTGGTGGCCTTCCGGCTGATCCAGGGCATGGCGGCGGGCATGGTCGCACCGCAGACCTCGGGACTGATCCAGCAGATGTTCCAGGGCGCCGAGCGGGCCAAGGCCTTCGGGCTGCTCGGCACCGTCATCGGGGTCTCCACGGCCACCGGCCCACTGGCGGGCGGTCTGCTGATCAACGCCGCCGGTCTCGACCACGGCTGGCGCTGGGTGTTCTTCGTCAATCTGCCCATCGGGGTGGCCGCCCTCGCCGCGGGACTACGGCTGCTGCCCCGGTTCCCCGCGTCGCCGGGCAAGCGCGAGGAGTTCGACCTGTTCGGGGTGCTGCTCCTCGGGTCCGGCGTGCTCGCGTTCATGCTGCCCCTGGTACAGAAGGAGCAGTGGACCGGGCAGCAGAAGTGGGCGCTGCTGCCGGTGGGCGCGCTGCTGCTGGCCTTGTTCTGGGCGTGGGAGCGGCACCAGGGACGGCGCGGGCGGGCGCCCCTGGTCGACCTGGACCTGTTCTCGCTGCGGTCCTTCACGCTCGGCGCCCTGATCAGCCTGACCTACTTCGCGGGCTTCACCACGGTCTTCTTCGTCTACGCGCTGTTCCTGCAGAACACGGTCGGATACAGCGCGCTGGCGGCCGGTGTCACGGTGCTGCCCTTCGCGGCCGGCTCGGCGATCGGCGCCGCCCTGGGAGGCCGGATGGTGGTGCGCCACGGCCGCAAACTGGTCGTCATCGGTCTCAGCGGGGTGGTGGTGGGGCTGCTCGGGACGGTCGTGGCGGTGCAACTGGTGCCCTTGCAGAGCGTGGGGTGGGCCACGGCGCTGCCGATGCTCGTCGGGGGGCTCGGCTCCGGCCTCACCGTCTCCCCCAACACGACCCTCACCCTCACCCGGGTCCCCGTGGGCCGTGCCGGTGCGGCCGGCGGGGTGCTCCAGACGGGGCAGCGCGTCGGCTCGGCGGCCGGGATCGCCGTGGTCGGCGCGGTGTACTTCGCACACCAGGCAGACCAGGGGCGCCCCGTCACGGCCATTCAGCTGGGGCTGCTCACAGCCGTGGGAATCAGCATGATCGCGCTGCTGCTGGCGGTCGCGGACCTGCGTGACCGCCAGGTGCGTCCCGAGCCGGAGCGGGCCGCTGAGCCCGTCCCGCGGGGTACCGAGGAGGGCGGCGCGGAGGAGACGGTCCGGCCGGGTGCCTGAGGGCTTCCGGCGGCGCCGGTCCGGCGCGACCCGTGACGTGTTCCGGCGAGGACGGCCCGGCTCGGCCCCGGCGGGTCAGGACCTCCGGCGCGGCTTCCCCCGCTTGGCCGGCTTGCCGCCGCCGCCCGAGCCCGCGCGGCCCCGTGCGGTGCGGCCCGCGGGCTTCCCGCCCGTCGACTTCGCGGGCGCCTGCTTCTGCCGGGCGCCCCGCTGCTCCGGACGCTTCTGCTCGGTCTCGGTCTTCGCCGCCGTACGGCCCCGTGTGCTGTTGACCGTGCGGCCGCGGACGATGCCGATGAAGTCCTCCACCAGGTCGGTGGTGGCCTCCTCCGGCCAGGACAGGGCGACGCTGGACTGCGGGGCGTCGACGACCGGGCGGTAGGTGAGGTCCCTGCGGTGGTACAGGCGGGCCAGGGACTGGGGGACGATCAGCAGACCGACGCCCGCCGCCACCAGCTCGATGGCGTCCGGTGTCGTCGCGGGACGCTCGAAGGCGGGCTCGCCGGGCGGGCTGTCCCAGTCGAAGACGTCGTCCAGGGGATGGAAGAGCACCTCCTCGGCGAGGTCGGCCATGGTCACCTCGTCCACCGCCGTGATCAGGTGGTCCTTGGGGACGATGACCACCGTGGTCTCGGTGTACAGCGGGATCGCGCTGAAGAACGTACGGTCGACCGGCAGGCGTACGAGGCCCGCGTCGGCCTCACCCGCGCGCAGGACGTCCGATGCCTCGGGGCCGGAGACCTGGACGAGGCTGAGCGGGATGTCGGGCAGGCGCTCGTTCCAGATCCGCACCCACTTGGCGGGTGTCGCTCCGGGGACGTACGCGAGCCGGAACGACGGTGTTTCCTGCGAGCCTGTCACCAGGCCAGGTTACCGGCCGTGGTCGGCCCCCCGGCACACGGCCGATACCCTTGACCTCATGAGTTCGCAGCAGAGCACCCAGACGATGAAGCCCGCCACCGCGGCGAAGAAGCTGGGTGTGTACCTCCCCGCCACCCCCGCCGAGTTCCAGGAGGGTGTGGTCTCGCGCGCCGAGCTGAACGAGCTGCAGGCCAACCCGCCCGAGTGGCTGCGCGAGCTGCGGGAGAACGGCCCGCACCCGCGGCCGGTGGTCGCGGCGAAGCTCGGCGTGTCCATTGCGGGTCTCGCGCGCGGCGGGGTCACCGAGCCGCTGACCACCGAGCAGATCGAGGCGCTCAAGCAGGAGCAGCCCGAATGGCTGGGCAAGGAGCGCGCCACCCAGGCGGAGGTCCGCAAGGAGACGGCGCGGATCAAGAAGGTGCACCAGGAGAAGCAGGAGAAGGACGCCGAGCGGGGCTGACGCCCTTCCCCGGTTCAGCCGTCGGACGCCCGGCTCAGCCGTCGGACGGCACCTTCAGCTTGTCCCAGCTGACCTTGCCGGGAATGCCGTCCGCGTCCTTGCCCTTGAAGCCGAGCTTGTGCTGCCAGGCGGCATAGGACCTGCGGTCGGCCTCGGTCCACTCCGGGCTCGGGCCCTCCTCGTAGTGCCCGCAGCCCTCGGCGACCAGCCGGCGGCCCATGGCCGTGACGACGGGTGACTTCTGCCCGATGTGGAAGAAGCCGCTGCCCGGAAACGGCGCGTACTTCGGCTTGGGCACGGGCTTGGGGTCCGGCTTCCCCGGGTCCTTGCCGCCGCCCTTCCCGGCCAGCCGGTCGGCTATGCGCCCCCGCATCCCGTCCATGGTGAATCCGCGCGGGTCCTGCTTGCCCGGCTGCCACTCCTTGTGCCCGATGACGGAGCGCTCCGACCAGCCGTGGTGCCGGCAGATGGCGGCGGAGACCTTCTCGATGGCCTCCTTCTGCGCCTCGGGCCAGGGGTCCCTGCCGTCGCCGAGGTTGATGCACTCGAAGCCGTAGAAGTGCCGGTTGCCGTCGACGTCGGCCTCGTTGTCGTGCGGCAGCTTCGTCTCGTTGACCACCGCGCGCAGCACGTCGCTGTCGCCGAGGCCCGCGTGGTTGGCGCGGCCGTTGCCGACGAGATGGACGTGGCCCTGCTTGTCGATCACGCCGTGGCACAGGGGGCCGGGCAGGCCGGAGTAGCCGTTGTAGCAGATGTTCACGGAGTTCTCGGTGCCCGAGGTGACCGTGTGGTGGATCATGACGCCGTTCACCGGGCCCCAGGGGCCCTTGGTGTTGCGGTTGTGGTGGCGCCAGTCCCGCACCTCGTGGACGGTCAGGCCCTCGGCGCGCAGGACCTCCAGCAGCTTCGACCCGCTCATCGGCTGAGCCATCACTCGTCTCCTTCCACGGCGGCCTCCGCCGCCGCTGTGGTCTGTGAGCGGCCGCCGGAGGGATCGGCCTCGGCTGCCTGCTCCTCGCGCGCGGCCAGGGCCTCGGCGTCCAGGGCAGCCCGGTCCGCCGCCGGGATGTCCCCGCCGAGCGGGCCGAAGGCGAGCCGCAGGTCGACGGTGCTGCCCTCGCCCCTGACCAGGGCGAGCGGCGCGAAGTGCCGGACGATGCCGGCCGGGGCCCGGAGCAGGGGACGGCGCGCCGCATCGGCCGGCCACTCGACGCTGCCGGTGGCGGTACGGGCGGGGATCAGCCAGTGGTCGCCCGTGCGGTAGCCGCCGCCCTTGGCGAAGTACACCTCGACGCCGTCCTCCAGCGGCAGCCACACCCCTTCGGCGAGAGGGACCGCTCCGCCCTTGAGCGCCGTCGTACGGCCCTTCTGCCTGGACCCCTCGTGGTGGTCCCAGCGGCGCAGGAACGGGTGCAGATGCGGCAGGCGGCCGACACGCGGGTCCGGTTCGGCGGAGAGACGGACGCGCCGGCCGGGCAGGTCCAGTTCCTCGACCCGCAGCAGGGGCAGGGCTTCGAGGCGGGAGGCGTAGGCCGTGTCGGTGAACTCGACGTGGTCGCCGACGTCCAGGTCGAGCTTGTCGTCGAGGCCGAGCGTCGCCAACTGCACCCAGGTGCCGTCCAGTTCGTCCACCGGGAAGACCACGGAGCCGTTCTCCCGTGACCACTTGAAGGTGGCGTCCTGCGCCTCGCCGCCCGCGTGGATCTCCACCCGGTACAGCTGGTTCTCCGGGCCCCGGTAACGGGCGTCGGGCCGGACCAGGCAGGGGTCCTCGTCGGCGTGTTCGGGCCGCTCGCTGCGGGCGGCGAGCCGCGCGGCGGGCGCCGCCTGGGTCTTGGCCCACTTCTCGAACGCCTCGCGGACGGCCTGCGGCGACGGCTCGGCCTCCTCGATGTCCAGCTCCGACAGGGACAGCGGCAGCACCTGCCAGACGACCTTGGTGCGGACGGCGGTGTCGGGCAGCGCGGCGCCGAGGGCGACCTCGCGCAGCGCCGGGTCCTCGGCAGCGCAGACCGCCCGCTCCCACACCTTCAGGTGGACGACGAACGGCGACTGGGCGGGCGAGGGCAGCCGGTCGCCGGGCTTCTCCGGGTCGCGGAAGCCGTCGGGCTGGTTCCAGTAGTCCCAGTAGCCGTCCGTCTCAGGGGTCTGCTGCTCCTCGGCGTCCTCGTCGGGCACGGGGGTGCCGGGCGCGGGGCGGTCCGCGTTGCACAGGATGCCGTCGACGTAGTAGCGGCCGCCGTGGATGTAGAGGGTGTCGATGTCGTGCTTGCCGCCGATGTACTGGATACCGAAGCCGGTGGCGCCGCTGGGCCCGCCGTGTCGTCCGATCAGGTCGGCGGCGAGCGTGCGGGCCTGGTGGAGCTGGATCGCGGCCTGCTCGTTGAGGTCCGCGTCCAGCTGGACACGGCCCTGCTGGGCGACGACCGCGGAGTAGTGCCGCTCCGGGCGGAAGGTGGAGCGCGAGAGATCAGCGTGCATGAAGGGTGTCCCCCTGGTTCGGAAGTCTGCGGGTGGGTCGTACGGCGGCACGGCTCACGTCACGAAGAAGATCCCGGCGTCCGCGCCCGCGGGCGTGTATTCCGCCAGGCGCGCCCTGAGGCCGTCCTCCCGCTGCGGCCGGTACAGGTCGTGGAAGGCGCCGAGTTCGGCTCCGTCGTCCGCGCCGCGCCGGATCTCCTCGGCACACCGGTCCGCCAACTGGCCGTACCACGGCGTCCCGTAACGCTCCGAGGCGAACAACGGCCGCACCCGCCCCGCCTGTTCGGGGCCGACGAGGTCGGGTTGGCAGCGATGGCGGCGCGGGGTACGGGAGCCCGGCGGGACGTAGGAGTACCGCAGACAGCCGATGCCGCGCCGGGCCACGTGGAGCTTCCCGGTGAAGACCGAGTTCTCGGCGATCCGGACGGCGTGCGTGTGGACCTCGCCGATGACGGTCGTGCGGTGCAGGTGCAGGAGGGCGTGGGCGTGGCGGCAGTCCGGGGCGGAGAGGGCCGCGCGGTCGTGGCCGGTGGCGTCCAGGACACTGTCGCGCAGATGGATGTCGAGGGGGTCCTCCGAGACTTCGTCGCCGATGACCTCGATGGTGCCGAGGACGCTGTGCTCGATCTGGAGGCAGGCGGTCGTGCGGTCCAGGACGATACTGGGCTCCTCCGGCGAGTGGGGCTCGCACTCGGGCTCCAGCGACCAGCCGGGCACCAGCGTCGAGTGGCGGACGACGACGGCGCCCATGGGGCCGGTGACGTTGATGCCGCGTCCGGCGACGAGGAGTCCGTCGAGGACGATCCGCGGGCGCTCGTGCGGGGCGCAGTCGGCGTGCACCGCACGGATGTTGAGGGCGTCGGGGCGGTTGCTGTACCAGTCGAGCAGCCGGATCACCGGCCGGGCTCCCTCGGCGGCCCGCAGTTCGAGGCGGTCGCCGGGGTCGAGGTCGAAGTCCAGCTGTTCCTGGTAGGCGCCGCTGTGGGTGATCTCGATGATGCCGGTGCGCTCCGGGCTGCGCTCGTCCTGCCAGGCCCGGTAGGCGTCCATGATCCGCTGGTAGGTCTGTCCCGGGCCGACGCGGTAGAAGTCGGCGTCGGGGCGGGGCTCGCGGTCGGGGCGCTGGTACTCGCCGCCGCCCATGTCGGCACCGGACGCGTGGTGGTAGTCCACCCACACGCCCTGCCGGGGCGCCGAGCGGGAGCCGAACGCGATCCGGCCCAGCTCCGGGTCGACGGCGACCTGCCCGCGCCGGGGCCGGTAGCGCCAGTCCGACAGGTCGGCGACGACGATGTCGGCGGGCGGTACGGGCCGGTCCTCGCCGTCGCGCCGGATGACGAGGCTCTTGCCGGGACCGTAGTAGTCGGCGAGCCGGTCGTGCAGCAGCCGGCGGGTGATGAACGCCGGGACGTTGTCGACGGCGGCGATGTGCGCGGGCGAGGGCTCCGGGACCGGTTTGGTGACCAGGGGGGTGTCGTTGCCCAGGATGGAGAAGGTGTACAGGTTGCGGGCGCGGTCGATGCAGTAGGCCGGGGACGAGGTCACGGAGTACGCCTTCAGCCGCCAGACGAAGAGGCCGACTCCGGCCGGAGTCCGACCGCCCTGCTTTCGGGCGGAGTCGGCGCGGCGCACGTCGACCGTGCGGGCCGTCTCCTCGAACGGGCCGCCCGCGAGGGCGAGCGCAGAGCCGTCCCGCAGGTCGAGCAGGCGTCCGCGGTCCCCGCGGCGGCCCGTGCCGTACAGCCTGACCGGCTGAGTGTGGGCCACCTGCCGGGACAGCTCGACGGCGCGGGCGGGCCAGTCGGCCACCTGCTCGGCCAGTTCCTCCAGGAGGTGGAGGGTGCCCTTGCGGCGCCGGTTGGCGACCGTGGCGGCCACGTCGCGGCGGGGGGCGATGGCCTCGGCCAGTGCGTCCCGGCCGCCGGTGTGCAGGCCGGTGGTGAGGACCCGCTCGTAGCCCGGCAGGGTGCGGTAGCCGACCAGGTCGCCGAGGTACGGCAGCACCCAGGGCGCGGCGGTCTCCACGAACAGGTCCTCGTAGCCCTGCTGGACACCGTCGCGGACGCGGTCGAGCTGCTCGGCGATCACCGCGAGCAGGGCCCGCAGCGGTTCGCCCTCCTCGGCGTCGCGCAGCCGGTGCCAGCGGGGCAGCAGCTCGGCGAGCCCGTCGGGCTCCCGGGGCAGCACCGGGGCAGGCGTCTGCGACTCGACATCCGTCGGCTTCGCGGACATCACTTGACCTCCGTCAGAATCAGGGTGTCCGCGGCCCGCGCCGACAGCATGGTGAGCTGGGCCGGGCGGATGCCGCGGAAGACGAACACCGTCCGGCCCTTCGCCAGGCGCCGGGTGTCGGTGATGTCGGGGTTGAGGCGCAAGAGTTCGGCGAGCGGGACGCCGTGGCGGGCGCAGACGGACGACAGGGTCTCGCCGTTCGCGTCGCGGACCGTGTGGGTCGTCTCCTCGTACGCCGCCGGGTGCGCGGGGACGGACGCCCTGGGTGTGCCGGGGCCCGCGAGCAGTGCGGTCAGCTGTTCCGGGGTGGCGGAGGCGGGCACGCCGGTGAAGACGTCGATGTCCACGTAGTCGACGCCGGGCACGGAGTGCGCGGTGGCGAGGACCTCGGAGAGGCGGGCCGGCCGGGCCGGCTCCCGTCCCTCGTAGCCGAGCCGGAGCAGCAGGGCCTGGCGCAGTCTGGGCTCGACGATCTCCCAGGCGTGGTCCGGGGCGAGCTTCACCTTGGCGGCGATCAGCAGCAGGACGAGTTCGCGCGCGTCCACCCGGACCGGCAGGTTCGGGTCGCCGTACTCGCTCAGCGCGCCACGCAGGGGCCGGAGGCTGTCCTCGGTGAGCGGCACGTCGTCGGTGCCGGCGACCGTCACGTGCAGCACGCGTCGCCGCCCGTCGAAGAGTTCGCGGGCCGTCGCCCGGCCGATTCCGGCGCGGGAGCGGGCGAAGTCCTCGTAGTCGGCCGGGGAGACCAGCCGGTCCAGGGCGGAGACCGAGAGCGGGACGGTACGGCGGGTGAGGCCGGGCCCGTCCGCGTCCGCGCCGCCGCTCGCCGGGCGCGGGTTGGTGACCGCGGTGACGCCGAGCGGGCGGGTGAGGGGCTGGGTGATCCGGTCGGCGGGGACGTTGGCGGCCTTGCCGGTGCCGAAGCGGTAACGGGCGCGGACGTTCTCGTGGCCGCGGGGCAGGCGGGCGCCGTGGATGCCGTCGCCGAAGGTCACGGTGGTGCGGCCGTCGGAGGCGGTGCCGGTGATGTACACGCGCTCGGTGGGGCCGCGCCCGGCGAGGCTGTCGACCTCGTGCCAGAGCACTCCGTCGACGCGGATCTCCAGCACGGGTGTGGCGCCGAGGGGGTTGTCGGCGGCGAGCCAGGTCAACGGGGACTGCCAGAGGGCGAAGGTCTGGTCGACGCGGTCGGAGTCGCCGCTGCCGATGGCCTCCTCGCGACTCTCGCCGTGGGTGGCCTCGACGACGTTGCCGAGGATGCGGACGCTCGCCCGGTGGTAGCGGTGGACCAGGTCGGTGGTGAGCGTGAGCCGGGTGTGGACGTGGTCGCCGGGCAGGCGGGGGTCGACGGCCGCGTCGGCGGCGGCGATGACCACCACCTCGGTGGCGCTGACGCCGGTCGTGCCCGGGACGTCGGTGCGTTCGCCGCTCACGATGAGGGTGCGGCCCGGGCGCAACCCGTCGTACAGCTCGGCGAGTTCGATCTCGTTGCCGTGGACGTCCTCGCCGAGCGGTTCGTCGGCCGGGCGCAGCGGCTCGCCGGCCGCGTGCACGGTGGTGTCGCGGATGTGGGAGAGCAGGACGTCGAACTCGTCCAGCCAGGGGTCCGCGAGGGTCAGTTCGGTGCCGCGGCCGGTGATGCCGTAGTTGGAGTACGCCGCCGTACGGGCCGCCACGACCTGGGTGGTGACGAATGCGAGCCGGGCGTCGCCGGGTACCGCGGCGCCCTTCGCGGGTCGCTGGACGGCCACCCAGCTGCCGACGGTGATGCTGTCGTGCACGCTGTCCAGCTGGAGCACGCGGCGGTTGACGGGCTCCGGCTTGCTGGCGATGACGATCTCGACGTTGGGCTCGGTGCTGCCCACCGTGTACTTCAGGGTCACCTCGTACTCGCCGTGGGTGAACTGCGTGCCGGCGCCCGGCCGCAGCGGCACCTCGTGGGCCGTGCCGTTGTGGATGCCGACGTGGACCACACCGTCGTCGTCCGGGCGGGACACGAACAGGGTGCGTTCGGGCAGGCCGGAGTGGAGGCGGGCGGTGACGCCCGGTTCCTCGGCGGCGGCGGGGCGGCGGTTGAGCCAGCTCAGCTCGCGGTCCTCGGGGGCGCGGGTCGACAGGTCGACCTGGCCCGGGCCCAGGGTGAAGGTGACCGGCTGGGCGACGGGCAGGTTCTCGGCGCGCTGGTCGCTGCCGCTGCCCTCGACGTACTGGAGCTCCGCCCGGACCGGCACCTTGCCCGCCGGGTCGAGCACTACGCGCAGGCTCGCCAGCACCGCACCGGTCAGCGGCCAGTCGGCGGTGCGGATGACCCGGCCGCGCTCGTCCTGTACGGGCTTGAGCGGGGCGGTGGCACCGAAGGGGGCCGCCGTGACGCGCATCGCGAGCAGTTCGCGCAGAAGGTGCGTGGTGCCGGGTGCGGCGGCCGTGCGCCAGGCCGGGTAGAGGCTGCCGAGTCCGGGGTCGAGGGCGGACAGGAGGCGGGCGGTGTCGGTGCCGGGCCGCCGGGGGCGGGTCCCTTCCCCGGGGGTGGGCGCGGCGGTACGCAGGGCCGGGAGGACGGTGCTCAGCGCTTCGAGCGCGGCCCGGCGCGGGTCGGGGACGGCGGCCTGCTGGGCGGCGACGGGCTCCGCCGGCTGCGCCGGGGCCAACTCCAGTGCCCGCTGGGCCAGTTCCGCCAGGATCGCCGCCAGCTGTTCGAACCACGCCGCCACGTCCTCGTACGGCTCGGCCAGCACCTCGGCCTCGCGCAGCCGGGCGATGGGCTCCCCGAGGCGGGCCGCCAGGCGTTCCGGAGTCCTGATGCCGTCCAGGTCCGTCCGCAGCGGGGCGAGGACCTGGTCGTCGAAGTCCTCGATCAGACGGCTGACCGGGCGCGGGTCGGGCACCTCGGGCGTGGGGGGTTCGTCGCCGGGTTCGCCGGGGGCGGCCGGCTCCGCGGTCCAGCGCCGTACCTCGTCCACCAGCTCCTTGAGGGTGGGCGGTGCCGACTTGGGCAGCGAGACGGCGGTGATCTCGTCCTCGCGGTCGATCCGGACGCCGGCGACGGGAAGCAGCTTCCGTTCCCCGCCCGCCTGTTCGCCGAATACGAAGAGGAGCTGGTCGCCGGTCTGGAGGGAGTTCGCGGTGCCTTCCACGAACAGTTCGGAGCGCCGGTCGAGGTCCTCGGGGGTGACGAGGGAGGGACGGCGGCGCCGCACCTTCAGCTCGTTCCAGTCCCAGCGGGCGCTCAGGTCCCGGGAGGTCTCGAAGGTCAGCGACTGCTCGTCGGCGGAGGCGGGCACGCTGTGGCTGCGCGCCCCGCGCGGGATGAGCACCGGCAGGGCCTCGGCGCGCGGATCGCGTTCGAGGGTGTACGCCAGGTGCGTGCCGGCCGCCACTCCGGGGCGCGGCCGGTGCCCGACGAGCCGCCCGAGCAGCACCAGTGAGCGGTGGTCGTCGGCGGTGCGGAGGTAGGCCTCGTCGGCGATCCGCTCGGAGTGGAAGGTGAGGAGGTCACCGAGGACGGCGGTGGCGTCGAGCAGACCGATGGCCGGGTCGTCCGGGGTGCGCACGGTCAGCCCGGCCAGGGCCGGGTACGCGGGCGAGGCGAGCCGGTCCAGCAGGGCGGCGAGGAAGGAGCCGTACTCGCCGACCCGGTAGTCGAGGGCGGTGCGGCCGGGCGGGTTGTGGAGCGGGGCGGGGGCGAGGCGCTCGTCGTGGCCGCCGCACGCGCCGCCGCAGGAGCAGTCCTGGCTCATCGGGTGCCTCCCATGGATATCGCCAGGCGGCCCTGTTCGGGCCGGTCCGGGTCGTTGTCGCAGGTGGCGATCTCCAGCGGGCCGAGCTGCAGCACGCCGTCCTGCCTCTCTCCCCGGTCCTGTTCGGACAGCCGCCGCAGCCGGGTGACCTCGACGCTCTCCACCCCGGCGACGGCCGCCGCGGCGGCGACCAGGCGGCTGAGCCGGACCGGCTCGCCGAAGGTCAGCGCGTCGGGGTGGAAGAAGCCGAGCCGGCCGCCGGGCAGCCGGCCGCTGCCGAGCACGCGGTACAGCCCGGCCAGGATCTGTCCGTGCTGGTGGCCGGGCAGGGCGCACACGCGGAGCGCGATGTCCAGCGGCACCGGACGGGCGGGGCCGACCACCAGGTCGTGCCCGATGCGCCGGTACGCCTCCAGGGCCTGGGCCGCCGAGGCGAGCAGTTGGTCCGACGGGCTGCCGGTGCCGACCGCGTCGATCGCGATGTGCGCCTCCTGGACGCTGCCGGTCCAGCGGATGTCGGCGGCGGCCCGCTGCACGCCCGGCAGGGCGGAAGCGAGTGCCGCGTAGTCCTCGGCGGTGACCGCGCGCAGCCGGGTACGGCGCAGGTCGAGCGGGGCCAACTGGCGTACCTGTTCCAGGGGTTCGGGCTCGGTTCCGCCCCGGGCGGGCAGCGGGTTGCGGACCGTGGCGGCCGGTGCCTCCCCTCCCGTCTCGACGACGAGGTGGTTGATGGCCTCCGCACCGACGTTGCCCGCGCGGCCGCCGCCCAGCCGGTAGCGCACGGTCAGGCGTGCACCGGGCGTCGGCCGGGCACCGTGCCGTCCGTCGCCGAAGCGCAGGGCGAGGCGCCCGTCGTCCTCCGGCTCGCCGACGAAGTGCCGGTCGCGCAGGTCGCTGTCGAGCAGGTCGCGGCGCGGCTCCCACTCCGTGTCGGTGCCGTGGAGCCGTACGGCGGGCAGGGCGCGGCGCGGGTCCTGGGCGAGAGCCCCGGTCGCCGGGCCTCGCAGGACCGGCTCGTCGGGGTGGAGTCCGGCCGCGTACGCCGGGCCCCAACTGTGCGCGATCTCCCAGGCGATGTGGCCGTCGAGGACCGTCCCGGCGCGGGCCCGCGCGGTGAGGATCTCGATGCGGCGCAGCTTGGCGTGGAGCAGCTCGTCGCTGCGGTGCAGCAGTTCCCGCAGGGCGCGGACCGGGTGGCGGCGCAGTTCCAGTCGCTCCAGCAGCTTCAGGCCGTGGATCACGGCGAGTTCGGTGATCTCCTCCTCGCCGAGCCCGTCGCGGTCACGGGCACTGCGCCACAGCTCCACGAGCCGCTGCCGGACCCGGCCCGGGATGGCGGCGATGCGCTCGGCCTGCCCTGCGGCGACCGTGCCCGGGTCGGGGAACGGCACCGCCTGGGTGACCGGCGCCCGGCCGAGAACGGGACGGAAGCGGGGCCGGATGCCCGGGTAGACGGACTGCGCGAGCAGGGTCCGCAGGGCGGCGGCCTGTGCGTATGCCGTGCCGGGTACCACTCTCCCCCGGCCTCCCGTGTGCCGCTGCCCGACGAGTTCCAGGCCGAGGCCGGCGCGTACGGTGGCCCGCTCGCCCACGACCTCGAACAGTTCGCGGACGTCGTCGGGGGTGAGGACCTGGCCGCTCTCGGCCTTGTCCGTGAGGGAGTCGACGAGCCGGGCGGGTGCGTTGCCCTCCGTACGGTCGTAGCAGCCGAAGCCGGGCGGAGCGAGATGGGGGTACCCCCGGCCGGAGGCTGGGGGAGGGTCGCAGGGCGCCACGACCGCCGGCACCGGCGGCACGGTCACCGTCTCGTGGAGTCCGGAGCGGCCGTGGTCGACGAGGACGGCGTTGCCGCGGGCGAGGGTGACGTCCTCGACGGGCAGGCAGTCGCGTCCGCCGCGGGTGGTGAGGCAGAGCGGGAAGCGCAGGGCGTCCTCGGCGGCCCAGGTGACCTCCAGGACGGGCTGGTCCTCGATGCGGTCCAGGCCTGGGGTGACGGAGGTCAGGCGTACGGCCTGGCGGTGGGCGGGGTCGGCGTCGCCCGGGGTGCCGGTGCGCGGGCCCTTGACCTCCTCCAGGACCAGGACGTCGCCCGGATTCAGGTCCAGCCGGCGTTCCCTGCAGGTCTCGGGGTCCGCCCATGCGTCGCGCAGGGTGGCAGCGGTGGCCCCCGCGGGCAGGGCGCACACCTCGCCGCCCCAGGTCCACAGCCGGATCGCGTTGTGCGCGACCCGCAGCCGCAGCGGGTCGGCGGTGACGACCGGTTCGAAGACCTCCACGGAGCCGCGTTCGTCGAGGTCGCCGAGGTCGTTCTCGTCGATGACGGTGCCGGGCTCGGGCCGGTCGTGCGGGTCGAGGGTGCGGACGTCGACGGAGGCGAAGCGATACGTGCCCGGTGCCAGGGTGTGGTCGGCGGCGGTCGCCACGGTCACGTACGCGCGGGCGTTGCAGCCGTCGTGCATCGCGTAGTCGATGAGCCGGACGTGCCGGCGTACCGAGACCCGGCGGCGGGCGGTGTCGAGGTAGGCCTCGGTGGCGACCGCGTCCTGCTGATAGCTGATCTGGTCGCCGGTGTACGCGAGCAGTTCCACGAGGGTCGTGCCGAGGTCGGCCGGGTTGCGTTCCACCCAGTCGGGGGTGGTCAGCGCCAGCCGGTCGAGCAGCAGTCTGCGGATGGTGTCGTAGTCGCGGGCCGTGTAGTCGACGACCGGGGCGGCCGGGAAGGCGGGGGGCTCCTCGGCTTCGTCCTTGCAGTCGAAGGGGGTGGGGCAGTCGGGCCGGAAGCCGAAGGACGCGCTGTGATAGCGCTGGTCGAAGCCGCGGTACGGCTCGGTGCCCGGCCGTCCGTACGGGTCTGCCTCCACCAGCGACAGCCGGTAGCGGGAGGTGTCGCCGGCCCGGTCGAGGGTGACGTAGAGCCGGTCGTCCAGCTCGGGGTCCTCCTCGCGTTCGACGCTGACGTCGACGGCAATGATGCCGGTGACGCGCCGCCCGCCGTCGATGCGGACGTTCTCGGGGCCGAGGCCGTGCGGGGCCTTGCCGAGGAAGGTGACGGTGAGCAGCAGCCCGTCGTCGCTCACCTCGACGGCGTCGACGCCGTTGAGCTGCGCGGCGCGCACCTTGGCCCGCCGGGTGGTTCCCGCGCTCATGCCGTCCTCCCCTCGAAGACGTCCTCACGGACCGCGCCGGTGGCGCGTACGACGTACGACAGGTGCACGCGTACGACGTCGTCGCCGCTCTCGATGTCGAGGGCCACGACCTCGACCAGGTCGCCGAGCCAGCGCTGCAGCGCTGCCTGGACGGAGAGTTCGAGGGTGCTGACCAGTTCGGGGCTGCTCGGGGCGAAGACCAGGTCGAGCAGTCCGCAGCCGAAGTCGGGCCGCATCACGCGCTCGCCGGGGCTGGTGAACAGCAGCTGCTCGATGAGGTCGTGGACATGCTCGGTGGGGCGGGCGTGCGCGGTGCGTCCCCGGCGGTCGGCGTGGAAGGGGAACGCGATGTCGGTGCGGGTGCGTTGACTCGTCGGCCTCATCGGACGGTGACCTTTCGCTGCGCGGCCTGGACGACGGGCGGCCCCTGCGGGACGAGGGCCGCGCTGAAGCACTCGGCGGCGGAGGTGTCGAGCAGCACGGGCGAGCCGTCGGCCGTGACCCCGCTGCCGTCGGCGGTCCAGCGGACCGTGACACACGGCGACGGCACGCCGGCGACGCTGTGCGGGCACCCGGTGACGACGTAGGCATGGGCCCCCGTGGCGACGACGGCACCCGCGATCCGCAGACCGCCGGAGGGCGTGGTGGCGGGTGTGACACGGCCGCCGTGCGGGCAGCCGATGACGGCGCCCGCGTCCAACAGACTTCCGGACAACTTCTTCCCCCGTTGTCTATCGCTTGGAGAGGACGGTCAACTGGCCCTCGTTGATGGTGACTTCGCGACCGCGCAGGACGATCTCGGCGCCGGCGCCGGTGGCGATGACCACGGCTTCCTTCGTAATGCGGACAAAGGCGCCGCCCTGGGCCTGGAGGAGGATCCCCTGTTCGGCGCCGGGAGTGTCGTTGAGCACGATCTTGTGGGCCTGCGGGGTCTGCACGACGACCGGTTTGTTCGCCGCGTTCGCCTGGAGCTCGCGGCGCGCGTCGGGCGGCAGTTCGCCCGCGTCGCCGTACCAGCACCCGGTCCACACCGGGAAGCTGGGATCCCCCTGCTCGAACTCCACCCACACGCCCGCGCCGGGCGGCGGCACCACGAACTGGCCCGACTCCGGTCCGGTGAACGGCAGACAGGGCAGCGCCCAGGTCGACGGCTCGTCGCCGAGGACGTCCGGGACCTCGGCCGTGATCCGGCCGATGTGCAGCGGGTCGTTGTTGTCCACCACCCGGCCGCGGAATTTGCCGAGGTAGCGATTACTGGGTGCCGCCATGCTGAACTGCTCCTGGTCGATGGGTTGTTGCTGCGGTGGGTGCCGCCCTCATGGCCGGACGCGGTCGCTGCGCGCCTCCAGACCCTCCCGGGAGAGGGTGAAGTTCTGCTGGAAGGAGCCCGGGCGCAGGCTGTGGGTGACGGACTTGACGTAGTAGTCGCCGTCGTAGGCCCGCCCCGAGCCGCGTACGCCGACGAGCTGGCGGGGCTGGAGGATGTAGCCGTGGCGGTTGACGTCGAGCGAGCCGGAGCCGGAGACGACGTCGGCGGAGACGGCGGCGCGGGCGAGGAGTTCGGCCTCCGCCTGTTCCCGCTGCTGCTTGGCGGTGCCGGACAGGGTCTTGCGTTTGAGGGCCGGGGTGGGCCGCCTGCCGAGGGGCGGGCGCAGGGGGCTGATCGGCGGTTGGGGCAGGAGGGTGGCCTGGCGCGTGCCCGGATCCTGCCAGCGGGCCTGCGGCTCCTCCCGTGCCGTGCCGTCGTACGCGAACGTCAGCTGGTCCACCGTGGTGTTGGCGTCCATGTTGACGTTGAGGGCGTGCTGGCGCAGGCCGAGCCGGACCTCCGGTCCCCAACGGGCGGACGAGCGCCCGGGGTTGGGTCCCGGCTCCAGATAGAAGGTGTAGCCGTTGGCACGGGCCAGCTCGGTGACGTACTGGAGGTCGGTGCCGGTCTGGTAGTGCACCCGCAGGTCCTGGTGCGGAGGCTGGGACACCTTCTCCGTGTAGACGTCCGGCTGGATGCCGTAGTCGGAGTAGCGGCGGAGAATGGCGAGGACGCGCTCGGAGGGCGGGAGGTTCGGGTACCGGGCGGTGCGCTCCTCCAGGTCCATCAGCAGCGTCAGGTCCTCGCCGGTGACGGTCAGGGTGGAGTGGCCAGGAATGTTGCTGGCGCCGACCTCCTGCCGGACGACCAGCCCGTCGAACAGCACCTCGGGTGTGCCGCGGACGCTGACGGTGACGATGACCCGGGTCTTCGGGTCGAAGAACCCCTCCGGCAGCAGCCGCTGGTTGATCAGCCCGCTCTTGGTGAGGTCGAAGGCCAGCTGGAAGCCGCTGCGCTCCCCCGCGGTGGCGGTGATCTGGGCGGACAGCAGCGCCTCGGCGACCTCGGCCGGGACCGGGCGGGCCAGCGTGGGTCCCATGAGGAGCTGGAGGTGGACGGGGCCCTGCCCCATGGGCTGTTCAGACACGCCGCTCTCCGCGCGGGAACCCGCCGGCGAGCGGAATGCCGATCACGTGCCCCGCCTCGTCGGTCAGCTCCCGTGGATCGAGGACCGGGTTGGCGTCGGCGATCCGCCACCACTGTCCCGGGTCGCCGAGGAAGCGCTGCCCGAGCAGGTCGGGCCGCTCGCCGGCGCCGACGGTGTGCGGCTCGGTCTCCTCCTCCAGCGGAGGCAGCAACCGCCGCTTGGTGTAGCGGACTTCGGTGCCGTCGGCCCGCCGGTGCACGCCGATCTCGGCGTCGTGATAGCGGCTGGTGCGCGGGTAGGGGTGCGCCCCGGGTATGGAGTCGAGTGCGCTCTCGTAGGGCTCGGTGCCGGCCATGTCTCTTTCCTCATCCCCTTCCGGTCACGAGTCCGACGCCGCCCAGCCCGAGGGCGCCCAGGCCGGCGCCGCGCGCCCCGGCCGCGAGCCGTTCCTTCTGCGCCAGGTGCGCCATGTACAGGTCGGCGCCGCGATGCCCGGCGGGCAGGTCGCTCACCGTCAGGATCTTCATCCCGATGCTCAGCGAGGCACGGATCGGGTTGAGGTCGACGTCGAAGGCGGACTCGTTGACGGAGAGTTCGGTGAGGCGGACGGGCATGACCCGCTTGCTGCCCCAGGTGAACAGCGTCAACGGCATCTCGATCGGACTGATCTCGATGCTCCCCTTCTGGGTCAGCTTGCTCGCGGCCCGCAGCTGCGCGGTGGTCGGCTGCACGAGCATCTCGAGGGTGGCGAGCTGCGGGTGGATCCCGTCGGGCGCGGCGATCTCCAGCTGGTCGGTGGCGTCGATCTCTGCGGTGAACTTCCAGCTCTCCTGGGCGGGTCCCTTGAGCCGCAGCGCCTCATTGCGGTCGCCGCTACCGGTCCCGCCCCCGCCCGCGTCGCCGCCGTCACCGGCGGACTGGGGCGCGATGCTGCGCTCCAGGGTGTCGGGGTTGAACTGGAGGACGATGATGCGTTGGGGGGTGCCGGTGTCTGGGCTGACGACCACTATTCCGGAGCGGATGGGTTTGGGGATGTCGGGGTAGCGGGTCATTCTTCTTCTCCCGCCGCTGAAAAGGCAGTGACAATGCTCTCGGCCCGTGCCCGGATCCAGGGCTCGATGTCCTCCTGAGACATACGCTGAACCGCATCCACAAATACTTCATATCCGGTGTAAGTAACTGCCCAGAGCCCAGCGAGGCGGATTCGCGGATCCTCATCGGCGAGAGATTCCGCGATCCGCCGAACACATCCGTCTTCCGGCTCGGTGGGCGCTGCCAGGCCGATTCGAAGAGTCAGTCGCCCCCGCTCGACCGGGTTGCTCTCCCCGTCGAACTCCTGATAAAGCTCCTCCAGTTTCCACGGAGAAAGAGCGGCGACGGACCGGGCGACGAAGGGAGACACGGTCTCCGCGTCCGGACCTGCCAGGGTGATGTAGCCGATGCCTGCTGTGGCATCCACAACATAATGGAGGGAAACCCCGGATTCGGACTGCCAGATCATCTGACCGTCGATTCCCTGGCCCTGCTCCCTCTGCTGCTGATACGCCAACGGCCAGCCGAATCCTTCGGCAAGATTCGCCACGTCACCCCAGTGCTTGTCGGGGTGCAGCACATACCGACGGGTGCGATATTTGGGTTCAATCATCATCTGTCTCCTCGCCCGCGATAGGGAACCTGCCGCGCTGTGGCACCGTACATCTCGCGAAGTGCGTCCTCAATCTGATTGAACAGGTGCTGTTTGATGGCCCTTTCGCGCTCCTCCGTGCCCACCAGATCAGCCGCGTTGACTGATGCCTCCACCTCCTTCTCGATATCGAACTCCTTGATCCACTGCGACACCGCTTCCACATGCCGGTTGGCGAGCGCGTTCGCGGCGTTCAGGGGCCTTCGCTCCCGGTTTCTACGCCGCCTGGCATCGTCGGCCGACTCCCCGGGAACGGTATGTGCAATGGCCGCCCGATCAGCGTCGAGTGAACGCTGCCCGGCGACATCCTCGTTGAGCAGCTCACCCGCTCTTTCCGATCCCTTGAAGGCTGCCGGGGTCTCCAGGAGTATCTTGGTGAGTTGCTTGGGCGTGGCGCCGCCCCGTCGCGCCGCGGTCAAGCGCTGCACGACCAATGCGTTCGACACGAGCGCCATGGGATCGCGCTCCGATTCCTGGACGCCGACGATCCAGGCGTCCTTGAGCAGATTAACGCGCTGCCTCTTGTCCAGGTCGCTGGACTGCGGCTTGCCCCGGAAGTGGTTGTCGAGGTACTCGATCGCCTCGTCCCACTCCCCGTTGGCGGTGAACTCGTCGGCGATACCCAGGACCTTCTTCCGCTCCCCGGTCTTCCGGTCGCGCTTGGTGGCCGTCCGGTAGGAGTGCGCGGACTGCTCCTCCTGTGTGATCCCCTCACCGGTGACAATCTTGTGGGCAGCCTTCTGCCCCGTCTGTTGGCGGCGTACGGCCGGTGGCTCGATCTCGGGAGACGAGGACTCGGGGATCTGCGGGAGCCCTTCGTCGAAGACGTTCATGACCTCCTGCTCCTGCTGCGACAACGGCGTCATGTTGCGTGTGATGCGCGTGATCGCCGGGGTCGGCGTGGGAGCGTTCACCGTGTGGCGCGGAACGACACCCGGCTGTTTCGGTTCCAGCTGGACGTTCGCGCTGAGCCCCACCATGTTGAGGTCGTTCTCCAGCCGCGCCGCCAGGTCCTGGAGGAATTCCAGAAGTTCGCGGCGCGGAATCGTGATCCCGAGCGCTTCGAGGACGGTCTCCTTCGGATTGAGGACGGCCTCGATCTCGAAGCGGTCCCCTCCCCCTGCGGCAAGACTGCTGAGGCGATACCACAGACGCATGGCCGCGAGTGCCCCCCGCAGGGCGGGGCGGGGCGCGCCTCGGCCGAGCATGCCGCTCACCTTCGGCCTGATCCTCGCGACGATCTTGCGCAAACGCTCGTCCTTCGACTCTTTCGAGTCCTCGTCCTTCTTGCGCTGGTCCTTCTTGTTCTGCTTCTCCTTCTCGGGGTGCTTGTCCTTCGGCCGTCCGCTCTCGTGCTTGTCGCGCTTCGGCTTCTTCCGGTCCTTGGACTCGTGCTTGTCCTTCGGCCGCCTGCCGTCCCCGTCCTTCTTCTTCGGCCTGCCGGGCTCGTCGCCGTCCTTGTCCTTGGTCCTTTCCTTGGTCTTGTCCCTGCCCCTGTCCTGATCCGCGTCCGGCTTGCGCCTGCCCGGCGTGTCCTTGTCCTCGGACCCGGGCTTCCTCGGGTCGTGATCCTTCGGCTTGTCCGGTGACCTGCCGTCGGAATCCTTGGGTTTGCCCGGAGCCTTGCCGTCGGTGCTCTTCGGCTTGGTTCCCGCGTCCGGCTCCGTCTTCGGCCGAGGCTCCGGCTTGGGCTTGGGCTTGGGCTTCGCAGCCGGCGTCGGCCGCGTGTCCGGCCCCTCGTCCTCGTCCTTCGGCCTGCCGTTCTTGTCCTTGCCGGCCGGTGACTTGGACTTCGCAGGCGTCCTGGCGTCGCCCTGCGTCCCGGGCTGCCCGGGGGTGCCCTCCTTGCCCTGGCCCGGCTTCGGCGTCGTAGCCGTCTGGGTCCTGCCGTCCGCGCCCGGCCTTTCCGCGGGGTGGGTCCGGGTCTTGCCTGCTCCGCCCCTGTCGTCCGAGCCCTCGGCCCCGGTCCCCTTGCCCCCGCCCGGCTTGCCACCCTTGCCCTTGCCCAGCTTCGCCGCCACACCCCGCAGGCGCCGTCCCACCTTCGCGACGTACTTGCCGATCCCATTGAGCAGGGCCTGGTACAGCACCTCCAACAGCGCGACGACACCCGCCGCGACCGCCTTGGCGAAGAGGATGCCGGCGCCGCCCATGCGGACCGCCTTGAGCCACGACAGGACCGCGCCCAGGGAGCGGAGGATCGCGCTCAGGGCGCCCCACGCCGTGCGGAGGGCGTCGATGACGGCCATGACCCAGCCCGCGCCGGGAATCAGCTTCGCGACGACCTTCGTGAGAACCAACTCGCCGATGATGAGCGGGAGTTGCGGGACCACCGCGTCCCAGGCCTCCTTGACGATCTGGTCCAGGCTGAAGCCGCCCTTGATGAGCTTGTCGATGATCGCCTTCGGGACGCCGATGATCTCCTGGATCTTCTCCTGGAACCAGGCCTTGACGGCCGACGAGACCTCGCGGAACAGGTGGTTCTTCGCCCCGTCCACCGCCGAGTTCTTCGCGCCGCTCAGCCAGCCGCCCGGGTCGGAGAGGAAGTCGACCGCGATCATCATCCAGGCGCCCAGGGCGCCCAGGAGTTTCGAGGCGAACTCCAGAATCGCCTTCACCGCGTCGACGATCGCCTTGATGGTCGCGAGGAGCGCCTTCTTCAGCATGTCCAGGATGCTGCTCAGGAGCTTGCCGATGGCATTGAGCAGATCCGTGACGGCCTGTTTGAGCGCCTGGGCGAGACGGTTCACGAGGGCGATCGCCGCCGCGATCAGGTTCGTGATGAACGTGCGGATCCTCGCCGCGAGTTCGATCACCGCCCGCACCATCGCCACCGCGAACTCGATCAGATCCTTGATGAGGTTCTTGATCGCCTCGACGATGTTCTTGCGGGCGTCGTTGATCCAGCGCTCGACCGTCTCCTTGAAGTTCTTGATGAAGCCGACGACCGCGTCGCGCGCCGCCCGGATGACCCGGACGATCGCGTTCTTGATCTCGATGACCTTCTGCTTGAGCCAGTCGAAGGCCTTGCTGACCCAGTTGCCCGAGTCCTGGACAGCGCCGTCGCGCTGCTTGTCCGCGTCGCGTTCGGCCTTGTCGCTCTCGTCCTGGATCTTCTTGTCGCTGCCCTGCTTCTCCTGGTCGACGTTGTCGTCGGTCTTCTTCTCCTCGTCCGCGACGTCCTTGCGGACCTTGTCGTGCCGCTCGGTCTTCTTGTCGCCGAGGGACTTGAGTTCCTCGTCCTGGTCCTTGCGCCAGCCCTCGCGCTGGGCGGTGACCTCGCCCATCGCCTTGTCGCGCTCGCCGGCCTGCGTCTTGGTGTTCGCCGCGATCTCGGCGTCGACCTTCTGCTTGTGCTCGGCCTGCGAGGAACGGAAGTCACGGTCCTTGGCCTGCCGGCCTTCGGACATGCCCTTCTGGCCGTCACTGAACGCCGCCTGGAACTGCGGACCTTGCTCGTGCTCCGCCACCTCGGAGGCAGCCTCGGGCGGCACCGCGCCGGTCGCCCCGCCGCTCTGGACCGCCTCGCCACCGCCGCCGGCACCCGGCACCCGGGCAGCCAGCTCCTCCTTGGGGGCGTCGGGGTAGACCTGGTCCTCGCCCATTCCCCGGCCGGAGTCGTCACGGGCCGTCTGGACGGTCTCCTGGCCCTTGGCGTCGACATGGCCGTCCTGTTCACCGGCCGTCTGCTCCGCCGCGCCCTTCATCTCGACACCTGGCGCGTTGCCCGCCTGGGCCTGCTTGAGGGCCTCGTCCTTCGTCGGCAGCCCCGCGAACTTGGCGGCCAGCGCCTGCGGATCCACCACCGGCTTGTCTGCGCCGAAGAGGCTCGCGACCCCGTTCACGATCTTGCCGCCGATGAAGCCCAGGGCCATCTTGAAGGTGTCCCAGCCGCCCGGCTCCTCGGCCTGCTCCGCCTCGATCTGCCCCTCGGGCTGCTTGGCGCCCTCGACCTCGGCGTTCTCCTGCTCGGGTGCCTGGGCTTCCGCCGGCGTGTCCTGCGAGTACTGCGCCGGGGCATCAGTCTTCGGCTTGCCCTCCAGCGTCTGCGGCGCGCCCGCGGGGCGCTGCATCGAGGGTGGCGCGGACGCCAGCGCCTTGTGCTCGTCGCCGACGGAACGGTCCACCGCGCCGCCGACGCCACCCATGGCCTGCAGCGCCTTGTGCGGCTTGAGCTTCGAGGCCGTCGCCAGGCCGGCTTCCGGGGAGACCCCGGAGAGGTTGGGCACCGGGCCGGAGTCCTTCTTGCCCTTGGGGCGAGCAGGAGCGCCGGCCCCGCCGCCCCCCGCAGCACCGCCACCGCCTCGCGAAGGTCTGCCGGCCGCGGCCTTCGGCGCCGGTGCCGTCTCCGGCTCGGCCTCGGGTTCCGGGGCTGCCTTCGGCGCCGCCTGTTCCGACTTCGTGGCAGCGGGCACGGACCTGGGAGCAGGCGCCGGTGACTCTGTCCGAGCATGTGGTTCCGTACGAGGCTCCGGTGCCGGTGCCTCACTCGTCCCCGCGTCACTCGACGCGCCCGGCGTTCCGGAAGCGGCTCCCGTCGCGCCGGGCGACGTGCCCGGAGCCGTGGCCCCGCCCGTGGACGCGTCCTGCACGGAATTCCCGGACCCGGCACCCGCGCCGCTCCCGCCCGATTCCTTCGCCCCGGCGTCCGCCTGCGCCGCCCGACCGCCCGTCGCTTTCGGGGACTCCTTCTCCTGGCCGCCGGCCCCCTTGTCGCCCGCGGCCGCGGTGCCCTTCTCCTCCTTGGCGGCCGTCTCCTTGGTTTCGCTGCCGCCCTCGGACTTGCCCGGCGCCTCCTGCACCGTGGTCTGCGCGACGACCGGACCGGCCTTGGCGTCGTCGCCGCTCTTGGGGTCCCGGGTGCCCGCCCCGCTCGGCGCCGCGGCCGCCTGCTCCACCGCGAGACCGCCGGGCCCGGCGCCGTCGGCCGACCCGCCCTCGGTCTCCTGCGCCGACGGCCCCGGCTCCGTGTCGGGCTCGGCCGCTTCCTCCTCGGGCTCCGTCGCCGCGTCGTCGGCGTCCTCCGCCTCGCGCTCGGCCTGCACCTGCTCCGCCCTGGTGGGCGGAGGGGCCGGGAAGGACGGGGCGGACCCGGCGCTGGAGGCGGACGAGGGGTCGAGCTTGTCCGCTGTCGCTACGGCGGACACGTCGAGGTCCTGCTGCGGGACGAAGTCGTCCGGCTGGAGCTTGACGTCCCAGGCGCTCGGCTCCGCTCCTTGGACGTCGACCTCCGACTCGCTGCCGGACCCGAAGGGATCCTCGTCGGATTCCTCCTGCGGACCGTCGAGGTCCTGGTTGCGCTTGCCGTCGAGGGTGCTGAGCGCGCCCGGAAGCGGGGTGTCCTTGCCGGCGGCGGTCGTCGAGCCGGTGGGCCGCTGCTGCCCCCGCTTGTCCTGCTGCTTCAACTGCCGTCCGGCCACGGCAGCCTCTGCCGCGCCCGGGCGGTTCTTCGCCGCGGACTCTTCCTTGCTCGACGCAGGCGTCTCCTCGCGCTCGGTCTTCTCCTGACCGCCCTTGTCCGCCTGTTTGTCCTTCTCTTCGCCCTTCTCGGCGCCCTTTTCCTGGCCCGCGGAGTCCGCGGACGTCCGCCGGCCCTGCTGCCCGCCGCCCGACGCACCGCCGGAGGACGCCGAGGACTGCTCCCGCCGGGACCGGGAGGCCGTCGCACCCGACGCCGATCCCTGCCCCGAGCCCTGCGGAGAGCCGGATCCCCGCGCCCCGAGCGGCTGCTGGTCCGCCCCACGTGGCGCACCCCCGTCCTGCAAAGTGGGCCCGCGTTCAGGCGTCCCGCCGTTCTGCGGCGTGCTGCCGGCCGCGCCCTCTTCTCCGGCCTGCTCCTTCTCCGGCCCGGGCGCCAGGCCCGGCCGCTCCTCCGCCGTGCGCCGTTCCTCGGCCGTCCGCAGGGCATTCTCGCGCCCGGTGCGCAACTCGTCCGCCGCGTCCGGCTCGATCTCCGGGGCGTCGTGCGCGTTGCGCTCCAGGTCCTCGGCGTGGTCGTCGTAGGCGTCGATCTCGTCGACAAGGTCGAGCACCCGGTCGTGCTCCGGGGCGAGCAGCCGGTTCTCCAGTCGGACGAGGACGTGGTCGAGCAACTCCTCTGGCAGTTCGGAGAGTTGCTTGCGGGTGCGCCGGGACAGGTCCTGGGGGTCGCCGCGCAGGGAGCGGACGACGGAGTTCGCGAGGCGGTCGACAAGGGTCGCCGGGTCCATCGCCTCCGCGCGCCTGCGATCCGCGTCCACGGTGGCGTAGCGCAGCCAGCCGGGTGTCGCCTGCCCCTCCTGCACCTCGGGGGCGGACTGCTCCTGGTCCTGTCGTACGAGACTCTGGGCCGCCGACTCGGCCTCCCGCTCGATCGACTGCTGCGGCAGACTCACCGCGCCCATCTCCCGCCCGGCCCGCAGGGCACCGAGGCCGTGCGGGTTCTGGACGGTGTGCAGGAGTTCGTGGGCCAGGAGCCGGCGGCCCTCGTCCGTGCCGGGCTTGAAGGCGCCCTCGCGGAAGAGGATGTCCTGGCCGACGGCGACGGCGTCCGCGCCGAGCAGCTGCGTGAGGTGCCCGGCGTCGCGGCCGGTGTGCAGGCGTACCCGGCTCAGGTCGTGGCCGAGCTGCTCCTCCAGTTCGCGCCGGACGCCGGGGTCCAGGGGCTGTCCGGCGCCGCTGACGACGTTCTTCGGTTCGGGGGCGCGGGACTTGGCGGCCCGCTCCTTGCGCCTGCGCCGGCGCTGTTCGGCGCTCTGCTCCGAACTCGCCTGCTCTGCCTGGGAGCTCACGGCGTCACCTCCCCATGACCGCTGAGCCCCTCGTGGACCGCGCGGGCCAGCTCCTGGCCGAGCCGGCGCGCGGACACGCCTGCGGGCAGGGGCGCGAGGCCGCTCAGGGCATCGACGGTCAGGGCGCCGTGCGCGGCCACGGGCACGCCGTGCAGCCGTACCAGCCGGGTCAGTTCGCGTTCGAACGCCGCCGAGACGCGGGCCGGGTCGGCCCGGAAGCCGTCGAGTACGAGTTCGCCGATCTCCACGCGGATCGCCGCGGGCCGTCCGCTCACACCCATCCACGGACCTCCGTCGGAGTCAGCGAGCGCTCCAGCTTGAGGTACTCGGTGCGGGCGGCCGCGAGCATGTGCCGCATCTGCAGCCGGTCGCCCTCCTCGGCGGCGAGGAACGCCCCGGACAGGGCGATGTTGCGGATCGAGCCGCCGGCGACGGTGAGCCGGGCCAGGAGGGCGGGGTCGATGTCCTTGACGGGGGCCTGCGACGGCAGCACCCGGCGCCAGATCTCGGCGCGTTCGTGCTCGGCCGGGAAGGGGAAGTCGACCACGAAGCGGATGCGCCGCAGGAAGGCGGTGTCGAGGGCCTGTTTCATGTTGGTGGTGAGGATGGCGAGGCCCCGGTAGGCCTCCATCCGCATGAGGAGGTAGCTGACCTCCAGGTTGGCGTACCGGTCGTGGCTGTCCTTGACCTCGCTGCGCTTGCCGAAGAGGGCGTCGGCCTCGTCGAACAGCAGCAGCGCGCCACCGCGTTCGGCGGCGTCGAAGACCCGGCGGAGATTCTTCTCGGTCTCGCCGATGTACTTGCTGACCACCTGGGAGAGGTCCACGACGAACAGGTCGAGGCCCAGCTCCTTCGCCATGACCTCGGCGGCGAGCGTCTTGCCGGTGCCGGAGCCGCCCGCGAACAGGGCGGTGACGCCGAGGCCGCGGCGCAGGGTCGCGGCGAAGCCCCACTCCTGGTGGACGGTCGGCCGCTGCCGCACGTGCGCGACGATCTCGCGCAGCACGGCCGTCTGCCGGTCGTGCAGCACGAGGTCGCCCCAGCCGGCCTCCGGCTCGATCCGGCGGCCGAGTTCGTCCATGCCGATCCGCGCCTCGTCCAGCCCGGCCAGCCAGGCGAGTTCGGCGGCGTCCGCCTCGTCCTCGTGGGGCAGGCGGCGGCGTACCGCGGCGGCCACGGACCGTACGACGTGCGGCGGCAGCTGGAACTGCGCCACCAGGGAGCCGAGTTCGCCGTCGGTCAGGTCGGCGACCTCCTCGAACGCCTCGGACCAGAGCGCGTGCTGCTCGTCGTCGTCCATGCGTGGCACGGGCACCCGCAGTCCGTGCGGGCGCTCGGTGCGCAGCGGGTCCTCGCTGGACACGACGACGGGTACGGCGGCTCCGGCCAGGAACGCCTCGGTCGCCGCCCGCTGGTCGCGGTCCAGGTCGCCGACCTCGACCAGCAGCGCGGCGGGCAGCAGGATCGCCTCGCGCTGCCACAGCCGGGCCAGCCGGTCGCGTTCGACGGGGTCGGTCGGCATGTCCTCGGCGCTCATGGCGTACAGCCCGAGTCCGCAGCGGGCGGCCGCGGCGGCGGCGATGTCCGCCCGGCTGCGCAGATCGCCGCCGGTCACCTCGACCAGCAGCGGCGCGTCGGGGCTGCGGCCGTCCTCCGTCCAGCCCTCCGCGAGCCGGCTCGCGGCCAGGTCGTACGACGGTGGCAGCGCGTCCGGTGCCGGGGTGCGGCGAAGCCGGCCGTGCAGACGGGCGTCCAGGTAGGGCGAGCCCAGCAGGAAGTGCAGGATCCGCTCGTCGAGGCGGAGCCGGGAGACGGTCAGCCGTGTCTCGTCCTCCAGCTCCACGATCCGCCAGCGCCTGAGCGGTGCCACGGGGGTGAGCGCGCTCCAGTGCGGCCCGTCCAGGGCGGCCAGTGCGAGCGAGAAGGTGGGGTGGGCCCGCTGCGGGTCGCCGGCGGCCGCCGCGCACCGGGCGGCCGTCGTGGGCTCGAGTTCGTCGGCCGCGGTGAGCAGGACGAGGTCGCGTTCGAAGGGGGTGAGACCGAAGCAGGCGACGAGCGCGTCGAGGGGAGTGGTGGTCTCGGGTACGGGCACGACGGCGGTGTCCGTGGAGTCTTCGGAGTCGGTGGCGTCCGCCCGCTGCTCGGTGGCGCCGGTCGTGTGCCCGGTGGCGCCGGCGTGCCCGGTGGCGCCGGTGTGCCCGGTGGCGCGTTCCGCGTGGGCGTCGACGAGGGCCAGGACGCGCCGGATCCCGGCGGTCGGCGCAGCGCCGTCGTCGCCCGCGCCCGCAGCGCCCGGCTCGTACGTACTCATGTGTTCACCTGCCCCCTCGGATCGCCCATGCCTGCTCAGTTCTCCGTGCTCTCTCCGCCGTCCCGGCCGTCCGTCTTCCGGGCGGCGGGCTGCCCGGACTTGGCGGTGCGGGACGTGCTCCTGCGGGTCCGTGCCGGAGCCTTGGCCGCGGTCCTGCCGACGGGCTTCGCGACGGCCTTGGCTGCCTTCTTCGGGGTGGGCTCCTCACTCGCGGCCTCAACCTCCTTTGGAGGAACCTCCGTCGATGCGTCATCGGATGGAGGCTCGCCTCCCGGCGGGACCGGTGCCCCCGGCGCCCCGAACGGCAGCACCCGCACCTCGGGCCGTTCGACCGGCTTCGCCGGTACCGGTGTCTCGCGGCCGTCGATGAAGACAAGGGAGGCCTGGTAGACCACCGACAGTGCGTACGGGGTCTGGTAGAGCATCCCCCACAGCTTCGACGTCTCGTCGACGTCCATGACCGTCGGTGTGAACCGGACCCGCTGGGCCGCTTCCGCGAGGTTGCTCTCCGCCAAGTAGGGCTTCTCACCGGCGAGTTCGATGATGTCCCGGGGCAGGATCGGGGTCTCGTGCAGCGTGCGCACCACCGACCCGATGAGCCGCTGCCCGACCAGCTCGGTCTCGTCGCCGTACGCGGTGATCACGTACTGCAGGTCGAGTGCGGCGGCGGCCCGGCGCACCAGCGTGCCGTCGGGCGCGCGCGTGGGCAGGTCGTTGTTGCGCTGCGAGGTGTTGGGGGTCACCTGGTAGAGGAAGACGGAGATGGTGGGGTCCGTCGGCGGCTCGGTGGGCGGCTTGCGCGGCTCCACCTTGACGGCCATGTCGATCTCCGGCTGCAGATGGGACTCGATCAGCAGGGCGAGGGCCTGGCTGACATGGGCGATGGCGAGTGCGTTGCTCATGGCGTCAGTTCCTCGGTTCCTCTCGTGTTGCCTCTCCCGCCGCTCTCGCTGCCGTGCGGCTCACTCGCGCCCCCGTGCCAGGTAGTCCGCCAGGCTGAGCGTCGCCCCCGGCCGCTCGGCGGGCCGGGCCGGCTGTCGTGTTCCGTTCCTCGACGGCGGCTGTCCGGCCGTCACCTCGAGCCGGCCGATCTGCACCTGCACCACCTGCTCGGGCGCCTTCCCCGGCCGGCGTGCGGCGGCCTGCCGTACGGCCTCGCGGGCCGCCGTCGTGTCCGCGGCGCTGGGGCGCATTGCGGCGGACACGACGGTGAGGGAAGCGGCGTCCGCGCCCGGGGGGGTGGGCACGGACGCCGCGGCACGGTCCGCGCCCGGTTCCGGGCCTCCCCGCCCGGAGGTGCGCGAACCGGTCTGGGGCACCGGGAGCGGCCTGGGCGCCAGGGGCGCGGCGGGGCGCAGCAGCGGTGCTCGGGGCGGGGCGGTCGGGGCGGGGCGCGCCTCGAGTTCTGCGGGGGTGCGTTCCGTGTGCACGACGGTCCGCTCCCGTTCCGTGTGCCGCCGGACCTCGGCGGCCGGCCGCGGGACGTCCAGGTCCGGGACGGGCGAGGGTGTGGCGGAGGGCAGGAGCACGGAGTCGGCGGCGTCCGGGTCCGGGGTGCGGGCGCGTACCGCCTCGACGCGTTCGAACGGGCCGGGCAGCCGCGGCTGTACCCGGACGCCGTCCGCTCTCGCGGCGCCGTGCCGGGCTATCAGCCGGTCGAGGAAGTCGGGCTCCGCCTCGGGCGCCCGGGAGGAGGAGTCAGACATCCGCACACAGCTCCAGGTAGTAGCGGCGCCGCAGCGGGCTGAGCGCCAGGATCTCCGGCTCGCTCCAGCCGTAGGCGGTGGCGAGCAGGTGGACGTCGAGGAGCAGGTCCCTGGCCCAGGCATCCAGTTCGGTCCACAGGTAGGAAGCGATGTCGAGTTCGGCGCGGGTGGCCGTACCGCACTCGGGACAGCCGACGTTGAGTGTCACGTCGGCGCCCGGGTCGGCGGCCTCGACGGCCTCGGCGATCCGCCGCTGCACCGGTTCCGGAAGGGCGTCGGCGGTCCCGGGAGTGCCGTCGTGCACGGCGGAGACCAGACAGCGGGCGAGCAGCGCGGCGCGCGGGTCTGCGGCCCGGGCCGCGCTCGTCAGATCGACGGCGGCGGGCAGCCGGAACGTGATGTCCCAGCCGCCCTCCGTCAGCCGTACGATCCTCTCCTCTGGTCCGGCGACGGACCGGGCGAACTCCTTGGCGTCCAGCTCGAACTCCATGTCCGCGCCGCATGCGCGGCACTCCAGCCGCACCTGCATCCGCTCCCCGAACAGGGCGCGGCGCAGGGCGAACAGGTCGGACTCGCGCTCGCCCACCGGCACCGCCGGCAGCGCGGCGGCGTCGAGGTCCGGGCGCGCCGTGCGGTGCAGCAGCAGGGCACGCCCGGTGGACGCCTCGACGAGCCCCGCCTCCCAGGTGGCCAGCAGACCGGCCGCCCCGGTGATCGCCATGTGTTCCCCCCGGCTTCCTCATCCCACGTCAGGTCAGGCCGGATTGAGGAACGAGGGCTCCTCAGGCTCGGGCACCTCGTAGTCCCGCTCCCAGCCCTCGCACTCGAGCTTCAGCGACTGGATGGCCACCGCGTTGGCGTTGGCGTCCAGTTCGCCGAGTACCTGGTACTCGCTGGGCCAGGTCCGGTAGAGCTTGTGCGAGACGGCGACCTGGCCGGCTTCGTTGAGGACCTGTATGACGATGTCCTTGCGGAAGTCGGCGAGGGACACCTCGGAGCCGAGGCCGGCGCCGACCTGCCAGACCTTGTTGGCCCAGCGGTCGAACTCGGGGTCGTGGGTGACCCCGCGCTCCAGCGTGATGCCTTCGAACTCGGAGCGTCCGGGCGACTTGCGGGGCGAGGAGGGGTCGCCGCCGTGGCGGTGCTTGACGACCTCGGTGGTGCGCTTCAGCGGACTGATCTTGCTGATGCCGGCGACCGTACGACCGTCCCACAGGACCAGGAACTTGAAGTTCTTGTAGGGGTCGAAACGATGGGCGTTGACGGTGAACTCTGCCATCGGATTCCTTCAGCTCTCCAAGACTTTCCGTGGGCCTACAGCTCGAACTGGCCGGACGTCTGCTGGATTTTGACGATCACGAACTCCGCCGGGCGGACCGGTGCGATGCCGACGAGGACGTTCACGATCCCGTTCGCGATGTCCTCGTCGGTCGTGGTGTCGCTGTCGCACTTGACGAAGTAGGCCTCGCGCGGGGTGCCGCCCTTGAAGGCGCCCTGCCGGAAGAGCGTGTGCAGGTACGAGGAGGCGGCGAGGCGGATCTGCTGCCACAGGTTCTCGTCGTTGGGCTCGAACACCACCCACTGCAGGCCGCGCTGGAGGCTCTCCTCGACGTGCAGGGCGAGCCGCCGTACGGGCACGTACTTCCACTCGCTGTCGAGTGCGTCCGCGCCCTCCAGGGTGCGGGCGCCCCAGACCGTCGGGCCGGTCAGCGGGAAGCTGCGCAGGCAGTTGACGCCGAGCGGGTTGAGCAGTCCGGTCTCGCGGTCGGTCAGGTTGACGGTGAGCGAGTGCACGCCCGCGAGCCGCGCCTCGGTGCCGGCCGGTGCCTTCCACACACCGCGCTCGGAGTCGGTGCGGGCGATGACACCGGCGATCGCGCCGGAGGGCGGGAAGGAGCGCAGCCGCCCGGTGAGCGGGTCGGTGAGCTGCAGGTGCGGGAAGTAGAGGCCCGCGTGGTTGCCGCGTACGGCGTCGAAGGCGGCGATGCCGGCACGTGCCGTGTCCACGCTGACCCAGTTGCCTGGTGCGTCGACGAGCAGGAAGATCCGTCGCTCCTGGCACAGGCGCTGGGCGGCCGACACGACCGTGAGCGCGTCCTCGGTCTTCTCGTAGGCGGCCAGCTCGGGCAGGACGAGGAGGTTGACGTCGGCGACCTGGCGCAGTGCCTGGATGCCGGTCTTGTCCGCCTCGGAGCCGATGAGGTCGCGCGGTCCGGGGGCCTCGCCGTCCTCGCCGCCCTCCAGCGGGAAGACGGGCGGGTTGACGGAGGCCTCCAGGCCGAGGTCGTTGGCGCACTCGCCGAGGAAGCGTACGACGTCCTCGGGGTCGGTGGAGCCCGCGACCACCTGGACGCGGCGGCCGAAGGCGGTCACCTCGGCGCCCGCGAAGGCGTGCTTGCCCGGGGCGTCGGGCAGCGCGCGCAGCTTGCGTTCGAGCAGCAGGGCCAACTCGGCCACGCTGCACGGTGCTTCGCCGTCACAGTCGGGGTCGTAGAGGGTGAACTCGCGCTCCACGTCGCCGATCTTCACGGTGAGGTCGACGGCGAGGTCGGGCAGCTCGTGGCCGAAGGGCTTGGAGACGGTGCCGGACGGGTCGGGGCGGCCCTCGCCGAGGACCTCGACACGGATCAGCCGGGAGCCCGCGTTGATCACGGTCTGCGCGTAGTGGCCGTTGGCCGGGTCCATGGACAGGCCGGTGAAGCTCTCGCGGGCCTCGCCCCTGGCGTCATAGACACGCAGGTTGAAGGTTTCGTCAGGGCAGGGCGTGTCCTGGTCGACGGCCACGCGCAGGCCGTTGCCCCACACGCCGGGCTCCTTGGCGTGCACCTTCAGGACGGCGCTGTCGCTGTGTCCCTCGGTGGACTTCAGGGTGACGCAGGCGGCGTTGCCGCTGCCGGCCTTGGTGACGCGGACGACGACGGCGACGGTGCCGCCGTTGCCGAAGAACTGGTGGACCGCGTAGCCGACGGCACTGCGCGCGCTCAGGCCGCCGAAGCGGCGCTCGAACTCCGCGAAGCTGGTCACGCGTACCGGCTCGTTGAGCGGACCGCGTCGGGTGTGGCCCACAAAGGCCGTCACCGACGTGGTCAGGGTCGAGATGGTGCGGGTGCTGCTGGGAAGCTCTTCGACGTAGACGCCGGGATACGTCGGCTTGGCGGCGCTCACCGCGCTCATCGGCATTCCCCCTCCTGTCCCTGTCTCGGGCACCGGACGTAGGCACCAAGAGGCAGACAGCGGAGGGGTGTATTCCGGATCGGTGCGGCAAGCGACCCCGCGCGACTGGACGACGGCGGCCGAGCGCACCGCATCAGCTCCCCCGTCGGTGCCCGGACGGTCGGTGTCCGGGTCAAGCAGTGTGCTTGCGACTCCTGATGCTCAAGTGCTCAACCCACCCTGTTGTGCGGGGAGTTCGCGCAACAAGACGTCTTCCGGCCACGCCAAGAGAAGGTTTAGTGAAGGTCAACTCCCGGCACTCGCACACCACGCCCGCGTGCCCCTGACAGGTGGTGCACAGCTTGCGCACACCGGGCATCCGCCCGGTGAACGAGCCGCGCCCCGGCAGGTGCGGCAACCCGGGAGACACCGAGGTCTGCGCACCGCGCGCGGATCCCGGGTCCCCGGGTCCTCCCCGAGTCGCACACAATCCGCCGTGGCCGGTTCCGTGGGGGTGCCCGCTCCCCGGGTGACGAACGGCGTTGTCAGTGGCCTCCCCTAGAGTTCCCGTCACTTGATCACTGCGCATGCGGGGAGGCATGTATGGGGTGGGTTGCGGCGGGGGACTACGAGGTCGCCCTCGACGGCGCAAAAGTGGTGTGCCGCAACGCGGCCGGGCGGCGGCTGAAGTCCGTGCCCGCCAAGCTCGGCGACGATCCGGCGGTCGTGGGCCTGAGGCAGCTCGCCGAGTGGCTGGAGCGGCACGAGCGGCAGTGCCTGGCCGATGTGGAGCGGTGGATGGTCCGCTCGCTGCCGGTACCGCTCGCCGTCGTCACCCGGGTGTGGCCGGACCCCGCCTGGCAGGCGGCCCTGCGCGACCTCGTCGTCACCGGCGACGACGGCCGGGTCGCCGGATTCCTCCGGGACGCCGACCCCGAGCGCGGCCTGGGTCTGGTCGATCTGGACGGCGACACCGTCCGTATCACGCCCGGCCTCGTCCGCATCCCGCACCCGGTCCTCCTGGACGACCTGGAGGAACTGCGGGAGTTCGCCGTCGAGCTGGGCGTCGAGCAGCGCGCCCAACAGCTCTTCCGCGAGGTCTGGCACCGCCCGGCCGCCCTCGACGCCGAGGGCACCCAGGTGGAGGAGTACGCGGGCGGCTCGTACAAGGAACTGCGCTTCCTGCACGGCAGGGCGGCCCAGCTCGGCTACCGCGTGCGCGGCGGACACGCCGTGTGCTCCGTCCTGGAGGACGGCCGCGGCGTGGAGGCCCGCGTCTGGGTCGGCGACTACGACGGCTGGGAGGAGACCGAGACCGGCCCGCTGGTGTGGACCGATCCCGCGGGGCGCGTGCTGAAGCTCCGTCAGGTGGGGCCGGTCGCCTGGTCGGAAGGCATGCGCATGGCGGCCGCGCTGTACGCCGGGCGGGACATCCAGGACGAGGAGCAGGCGGCATGAGCACGTACGACGAGACCACCGCGGCCGCGCTGCTGGACGCCGGCGCGGTGCTGGCCCCGGGCAGCACCGCCCGCGAGGACGCCGACAGCCTCACCGTCCGCACCTACACACACCCCGCGCTGGACGGCCGGCAGGTGGTCCGCCTGGTGCCGGGCACCCTCGGCGCGGCCGAGGACCTGGCGCTGGAGTTCCTGGGCCTCGCCCGCGAGCCGGAGGCGCCCGAGGTCGGGCAGGTCCGCAAGGAGACCCTGGGCTTCCCGGCGTGGGCGCTGGTGAACGACCCGGCCAACGGGCACCATGCGCTCGCCCTGGTCAAGGACGTCGAGCGGCTCGCCCGGCAGGCCAAGTCCCGTCCGGGCACCGCCAAGGAGGGCTTCGAAGCGCTCGGCGAGCGGCTCGGCCGGGCCGTGCCGCACTTCCTGCCGACCTTCTACGAGCAGGCGGCACGCGTCTTCCTGCAGCACGAGAACACCACGTACGCGGCCGCCTTCTTCGGCAAGGCCCGCGAGGCCGAGCGGGTGCACGCGCTCACCGTGGACGAGGAGCGGCAGCGGGCGGTGTTCCTGGAGTTCGCCTTCGCCGGGGCCCTGACCGTCAAGGCCCTCAAGGAGCACGTGAAGGACCTCGCCCGGCGCCTCGACCCGGCCGCCGCATGGGCGCAGTTCCGGCAGCTGACGGTGGAGCGCTGCGCGGCCGGCATGCCGCCGTACGCCTCACTGCCGCAGGACGCGCGCGGGCTGATCAAGGCGGCTCGTCTGGACCGGGACACCGAGGAGTGCGCCCTGGTCGCCGACCTGATCGCCTCCCCCGCCGCAGTCCGGGCACCGGCCTCCTTCTGGAACTCCTACCGCGCGGTGCTGCCGGTCCTCGCACAACGGCAGCCGGCCGTCCGGGCCCGTCTGCTGGAGATCATGCCGGCCGGTCTCGGCCGGGAGGTCGCGGACGACGAGTTCTGGCTGACGCTGCTCGCCGAGTGCGGGGCCGAGCGTCAGCTGACCGGCGAGGCGGCGGCCACGGAGCACGACGTCGATCCCGCCGACTGGCTGAGCCGCTGGGCCTCTTTCCGCAAGCACGGCGGATCCTGGTCGCGCCGCTCACCGGCCACGCTGGCACTGGTCGCGCGGATGGCTCCGGGGCTGCGCGCCGCCGGGCGGCCCGTCGACCTGTTCACCGGCCGCTGGCATGCCGGCGCCGACCTCGACCTGCTGGACCTGTGCGTGGCCGAGGGCATCCCGCTCAGGGTGCCCGGCCCCGACGTGAACGTGTACCTGCCGCTCACCGACTGGCTGAAGGACACCCGGACCGGCAGCCGGGACCTGGCGGCCGTTGCGGCCGACCCGCGCTTCCGGGCCCTGCTGCACCGGGCCGTCGGCACGGTCGGCAAGGACGCGCAGGCCGCCGGGCTGCTGAAGCAGGTGGCCGGCCACCCGGTGCTCTCCGGTGTGCTGCGCGAATGGCTGGACGAGCGCGCCGGCGACTACACGCGAGCGGTGGGCCTGCCCGCCGCGCGTGCCGCAGTCGACCGGCTGCGTCCCTACCGGGTCATCGCCGCCGAGGCCGCACCGGATGCCGTCGCCCGGGTCTCCGGACACGAGGTGGCGCCGCTGCTCGGCCGCACCCTGCGCGCCGGAATCCTGGACGAGCTGGGCTGGCCCGCCCTCGACGAGGCGCTGGAACTGCTCGACGCTCAGACCCGGAAGGACGAGGACGACACTCTGACCGTCCACGAGGCCTGGCCCGCGCTGATCCTGGTGCGCCGGCACAAGGCGGTCGTGGTCGGCCCCGACAAGGTGCTCCTCGAACACGACCTGCGCCTGCCCCAGGAGCTGGACCGCTGGCAGCGCCCGCGGTTCCGCTACGTGGACGGCGAGTTGCTGGTGATGTGGCGGCAGGGCGCCACGCAGCACGGCTACTGGTCGGCCCGTCCCGCCGAGGTCTTCGAACTGGGCGGCGAGCAGCTTCCCTCCTACTGGTCCGGGAACGAGGCCGGCGCCCCGTCGATTCCGCTGCCCGGGGGCGGCCGCGCCACCGGCGGCCGTACGCTGCACGCCGGGGACACGGTTCTGCCGCCGAGTCGTGCCGTGATCGGCGACAGCAGCACGCTGTGGCGTCAGGGCAGGCAGGGCCGGGAGACGGTGTGGCTGGAGTACGACCCGGCCACCGGCACGCACGGCCGCGCCTCGCTGCCCGCGCTGCTGCGGTCCGGCGTCCGCGAGGAGGCGTCCCTGCTGGCCGATTCCTGCGAGGTGCTGCCGCTGCAACCGGGGCTCGAGAACAGCCCGTTCGGCACCGACGGCACGGTGCTGGGGCGCTGGGTCCGTCTTGAGGGCAAGGGGGACGAGGCCCGCTGCGTAGCCGGGACGCCGGACGGGCGCACCGTGTCCGTGACCGCGTACCGCGGACGGGCGGGCGCGGTCCCGGTCGGGGCGTTGCGGCTGCCCGGGGGCGCCGAGCCGATCGTCACGGAGATGATCCGCCAGGTCGTCCTGTTCGCCCCCGACGACACCTCCCGGGGCGGCGAGCTGGGCCGGGTGACGCCCGGCGAGAGGGGCAACGAGTTCGTTGCCGGAACACGACTGGTGCCGCCGCTCGCCTTCTGGCACGCGCTGCGGCCCCGCGACGAACAGGGCTCGGCCGTACTGCGCGCCCTGACCGACGAGCAGGCCGCCGAGGTACTGCGAGTCACCGCGCTGGCGCTGGACGGACGGCGGCAGGCGCTGGCCGACGCCGGCTCGGACGAGGCCGCCAAGGCCGCCGTACCGTCCGCGGACCAGGTCGCCCTCGGGGCCGTCGTCCTCGCCCTGCCCGGCTGCACCGACGGCCGGCTGCTCATGGGCATCGCCTCCCTGGTCCGGGTGGCGCTGTGCCTCACCGAGTCGGCCACCGCCTTCGCGGCTCCTCCCCGGGAACGGCCGCACGGGCCCGGCGGGACCGAGGAGATGTTCGCCGACTACCGGCCCCGGCACGGCGACGACCGCACCCTGCACGACGCGCTGTCCGGGATCGTCGGCCCGCACGGCTGGTGGTACGGGGAGCGGTGGAGCGTGCTGCGCCAGATCCGGGCGGTGAACCACGTACTGTCCGGCAAGCCCGCCGAAGGCAAGCCGCTGCCCGACCGGAATCAACTCGCCGCCCTCGGCGGCGGCTGGCTCAGCGACGAGCGCACCGTCCCCGGGATCGGCATGGTGTGGCCGCCGGTCCTCGGCGTGCTGCGGGCGCTCGCCCACCGGGCCGCCTCGCCCGCCCTGTCCGACACCGCGCGGGAGCCGCTGCTCCTGCTGTTGGACGCGGTCGTCGAAGGACCGCTCGCCGCGGCCGGCGCCGGCCTGCGCGAGATCGTGCTGTACGAGCCGCACGACAAGCAGCAACGAGCCGGCCAGGTGCTCCGCCGCGACGGCCGTACGGTGGTGATCCTCGGCTGCCAGAGCATCGACAGCGAGCGGGACCGCGTGCGCTGGCTGGCCCTGGACCACGACCCGTCCGGTGCGTTCGGCGCGACCGCCCACTTCGTGCTGGAGAGCGAGGTCCGGCATGCCCCGGCGATCTCCGCCGAGGACCTCGCCACCGTCACCCGGCTGATCCGCGACAAGGGCGCGGCGCCCTGGCGGGCCGAGGCGCCCGCGGCGCTGGTGGCGGCGACCGGCGGCGGGCTGGGTCCGCTCCAGGCCACCGTGCTGCTGGGCGGCCTGCCGCAGTCGCCCGGCGCCGAGGGACTGGCCGTGCTCGGACTCAAGCCCCGGCAGAGCGAGTTCGCGAGCGCCCGGGTGAACGCCCTGGACTCCGAGGAGCGGACGGCCCTCATGGGCGCGCTGCTGCCCGCGGACCCCGCCGACCTGTGGACCTCCGGACCGGACATCCAGGCCGCAGGCCGGGTGTGGGCCGAGCGGCTCGGCTCCTTCGTCCGCGTGCCCGAGGACCTCAGCGCCGACCTCGCGGGCATCGGCGCCGGCTACGCCGAGGCAGTGCTGAACCCGTCCCGCACCCCGTGGCTCGCCCGCACCACGGTCATGCGGCCCGACAAGGACGGCGTCCTCGCCTGGGCGGACCCCTCGGCGGTGCCGGGCAGATACGACCTGACGTCCGCCGTGAACGCCCTGGCCGCGCTGGCCTACGTCCTGCCGTACGGGCACCCCCTGCGCGCCGCCCTGCCCGAGGGGCTCGCCGCCCTGCGCCGCCGGATGAGCGATCCGGAGCTGCTGCTCGACCTGGACGTCGAGTGGACGGAGAAGGGCGGCTCCACCGCCGTCGAACTGCGCAAGGCCTACGGCCTCCCCGCGACCGGGGGTGCCGACGCGCACGGCCTGACCCGGGTCGGCGAGGCGATCGTCCTGCGCCCCTGGTACCAGGACACGGAGACCGTCCTGCTCCGGCCGGCCGCGCTCGGCGGCCCCGACGACACCGTGCTCGGGCTGATCGAAGGCCTGGTCGGCGGCGCGCGCGGCCAGGGTCTGCGCATGCTCCGCACGGTCCTCGGCGGGGAGCTGGCCCGTGCGGTCGGGGCCGGCGTCGGCACCGAGGGCGGCTCGGGGTACGCCCAGGACCCGACCGTCACCGCACCCGCGCTCGTCGCCGAGGCGGCCGCGGCGCACGGCCTGGGCGAGGACGCGGCCGCGCTGTACCTCATGGTGCTGGCGCTGCCCGATCCGACGGACCGCAACTGCGCGCGCTGGACGGGCTGGAAGCCCGCCCGTACGAAGAAGGCCCGGGCGGAGCTGGCCGCGACGGACCTGGTCGTGGAGGCCAAGCGGCCGCGCGCCGGACGGAGCCTGTTCCTGCCCTGCGGCTGGCGCGACCTGAAGTCGCCCGCGCTGCCGGTGGAGATCTGGAAGGAGGGCCTGTATCCGGTCCTCGACCAGCGCCGTGCCCTGCCCCTGCTGCCGGTGCCGGAACTGTTCGCCCGCGCCTGGGACCGGGTGCGCTCGGGGGACGCCCCGGCGTACGAGGAGCTGACCACACGCGCGACCCGCAAGGGGCGCCGTCGATGATCCCCTCCGCACCGACCACCACTCGCACCACCTTGAAGGGCACCTGCCGATGACCACCGTCCTCGTCCCCGACGCGACCCGTCAGATCGTCCCGCAGGAGGAGCGGTACGCCACCGAACTGGCCTTCCTCGCCGCGTACGACACCGGGCCGCGCCCGCCCGCCTGGCGGCTCACGCCCCGGGCCGTCGTCACGTTCGTCATGGGCAGCGGCGGGCAGGCACTGCAGCCGGCCGAGGACGCCGAGGTGCCGGAGGGGGTGCCGCGGCGCCTGGTGGTGGAGGGCAAGTTCGTCGGCGACCGGGCGCTCGTGGAGCGCTGTGTCGTCACGCTCGCCGGTGAGCGGGGTCTGCTGCTCGTCGGCGAGCCCGGCACCGCCAAGTCCATGCTGTCCGAGCTGCTGTCGGCGGCGGTCTGCGGGACCAGCGGTCTGGTGGTGCAGGGTACGGCGGGGACGACCGAGGACCAGCTCAAGTACGGCTGGAACTACGCCCTGCTGCTGGCCCAGGGGCCCAGCCGGCAGGCACTGGTGCCGTCCCCGGTGCTCACCGCGATGTCCCGGGGCGCGATCGCCCGGGTCGAGGAGGTCACCCGCTGCCTGCCCGAGGTACAGGACTCGCTGGTGTCGCTGCTGTCGGAGCGGCGCATCGCCGTGCCCGAACTCGCGGGCAGCGAGGACGCGCTGGCGCATGCGGCGCCCGGGTTCAATCTCATCGCCACCGCCAACCTGCGGGACAAGGGCGTCTCGGAGATGTCCGCCGCGCTCAAGCGCCGCTTCAACTTCGAGACCGTGGGCCCCATTCCGGACCTCGACGCCGAGACGGCGCTGGTCCGCAGCCGGGCCAGGGCGTCGGTGGAGCGCGCCGGGACCCCCTTCCACGTCGACGACGCCGTACTGGAGGCCCTGGTCACCGCATTCCGGGACCTGCGCGAGGGGCGGTCGGCGGAGGGCTGGGAGGTGGAGCGGCCGTCCACGGTGATGAGCACCGCGGAGGCCGTGTCCGTCGCCGGTGCGCTGGGCCTGGCCGCGGCGTACTTCCCCGGTGACCGCGACGTCCTCGACCTGCTCCCGGGCCACCTCCTCGGAGTCGTGCGCAAGGACGACCCGGCCGACGCGGCGCGGCTGCGCGGCTACTGGGACGGTCCGGTCCGGCGCCGCGCCGAACAGGGCTCCGCCACCTGGCGGACCCTGTGGGACCTGCGCACGGTCCTGGAGGGCTGACGGCCGTGCACCACGCTTCCCCCGAGGCGGCCGCCCTGGCCCTCACCGGCCCGGCGGCGCCCTACCTCATCGGTGTACGGCACCACGCGCCGTCCCTGGCCGCCGCCGTGCCGGCCCTGCTGGACGCCGCCAAGCCGGACGTCCTGCTCGTCGAACTCCCCGCGGAACTGCAGGACTGGCTGCCGTGGCTCGCCCACGAGGAAACCGAAGCACCGGTCGCCCTCGCCGCCGCACCCGGCGACGGAAGCGGCGGACCCGCGTTCTATCCCTTCGCGGACTTCTCACCGGAACTGGTGGCGGTGCGCTGGGCGGCACGGCACGGCGTACCGGTCGTCGCCTGCGACCTGCCGCTCGCGGACCGGGCGTGGAGCGGGGAGACACCGGCGGGCGCACCCGGCACCGGGCCGGGGTGCCGCTCTGTGCCGGCGGCGGGCAGGAGCGCGGGCGGGGCGGGTGGCGGTTCCGGCGGCACCGGTGCAAGCCGTGTCTCCGCACCGGGGGCGGACAGCAACTCGGCAACGGCTGCGGTGGGTTCCCCCAGCGCGGGCGGTTCCCCCGGTACTGGTGCAAGCCGTCTCTCCGCGCCGGACGCCAGGAGCAGCAGCCCGGCCACCCCGGCGCACGGTTCCGCCCCTACCTGTTCGAGCCACCTCTCCGTACCGAACGCAGGCGGCTCCACAGCCACGGCAGAAGGCAGTTCCGCTGTCGCCGGTCTCGCCACCGCGCTGCGCTCCCGCCTCACCGGCCGCCCCGGTGACGACCTCTGGGACCGGCTGGTCGAGGCCACCGCCCCCGGTTCGTCGCCGGAGGCCCTGCGGCGGGCCGCGCTGCTCACGGGGTGGGCGCTGCGCGAGGATGCGGCGGCCTCGGGCGGGGTGCCGGAGCTGGATCTGCGGCGGGAGCGGTGGATGCGGTCGTGTCTGGCCGCGGCCACCGCACGGGGCCGGCGTGCCGCCGTGGTGGTGGGCGCCTTCCACGCGCCGGCCCTGCTGGCACCGGCCGACGGCGAGCACGACCGGCCCGCCTCGCCGGCGTCGGCCGACGGAACCGAGTCCGACCGGCCCGGCACTGCGGCCCCCGCGTGGACGAGCTCCCTCATCCCCTACACCTACGCCCTCCTCGACGAGCGCTCCGGCTACCCCGCCGGCATCCGCGACCCCGAATGGCAGCACCGCGTGCTCGAGGCCGCCGGTGACCCGACGGCGCTGGAGGAGGCGCTGACCGGGACTGCCGTACGGGTCTGCGCAGAACTGCGGGCGCTGGGGCACCCCTCCGGGCCCGCCGACGCACGCGAGATCGTGCGGCTGGCCGGTGACCTGGCCCGGCTGCGGGGACTGCCCGCGGCGGGCCGGGGCGAGTTGGTGGAGGCCGTGCAGACGGTACTCGCGCAGGGCGAGCCGTACGGGCGTGGACGTGCCGTCGCCCGGGCGATGGAGCAGGTGCTCGTCGGCACGCGCGCCGGCCGCCCGGCGCCGGACGCGCCGCGCAGCGGGCTCGCTCCCGCGGTCGAGGCGGAGCTGGCCGCGCTGGGCCTTCCCGGCCCTGCGGACTCCGGCCCCGGCAGCGCCCGCGATCTCCGCCTCGACCCGCTCCGCTCCGACCTTGACCGCCGCCGCGCACTCCTGCTGCGCCGCCTGACGGTGTGCGCGGTGCCGTACGCGGAGCCCAAGGAGGTCACCGGCGCGGGCGGTGCCGAGGCGCTGACGTCCCGCTGGGAGGTGCGCTGGACGCCCGCCACGGCGGCCATGCTGACCGCGGCGGGCGTCCGCGGAGTCACTCCGGCCCAGGCCGCCGAGGGCCTGCTGCGGGAACGGCGGCGCGCGGAGCGGGACGAGGGCGGGCCCACCGCGGCGCAGGCCCTGCACGGCCTGGAGCAGGCGGCGGAGTGCGGACTGCCGGGTCTCACGGACGAACGGCTCGACGACACGGCCGACGTGCTGCCGAACTCCGGCACACTGCCCGAACTCCTCGCAGGACTCGCCCTGTCGGACCGGCTGCGTGCCGGTCACATCGCGGGGCTGCCGGCCGAGGAGGACCGTACGGCGCGGGCGGCCGGCGTGGCCGAGCTGCTCACCGCCGCCGCCGTGCGCCAGGTCGACGGCCTCACGGGCTCCGAGGACCCCGCCGACGCCCACGCCCTGCTGGAACTCGCCCATCGGGCAGACCTGTCGGGCGGCATCCGGCTCACCGATGCGCTGGCCCGGCTGGCCGCCGGCGGTTCCGCGCTGATGCGCGGCGCCGCCGGAGCCGTACGCGTGCTGCTCGGGCACGAGGACGCGCATGGTTTCGGTGACCGGGTGGCGTCCTGGGTGGACGGAGCCTGCGACACCGAGACCCGGTCCGCGCTGACCGCACGGCTCACGGGACTGCTGACCGCGGCGGGCCAGTTGCTGGAGTCGGCGGCCCCCGCGCTGGAGCCGCTGCTCGGGAGGGTGTCGGAGCTGTCCGACCGGGACTTCCTGGACCGGCTGCCCGCACTGCGGGGCGGCTTCGACACGCTCAGCCCGGCCGCCCGGGACCGGCTTCTGTCCACCGTCGAGGAGCGCCTGGACGAGCGCCACCTGGCCGACACCGGCGCCGTCGACCCCGTCGCCCTGGCCGCCTGGACCCGCGCCGACCTCGCGGCTCGCGAAGCCCTCGGCGCCTGGGGGCTCCTGCCGCCGCCCCGGCGGCCTGAGGCGGCCCCGGCCGCGGTCGGCGGACCGGCCGAACCCGCCTCCGGCGCGGGCCACCTGCTCGCACCGGCCGACCGCTGGCGCCTCGTGCTGGGCCGCCGCCACGACCGACTGCCCTCCTCCGCCCGTCCGTTGGCGACCGCGCTCGACGAGCTGTACGGCAGCGGACGCGGGGAGGGCAGCCGGGGCGACCTCACCGGTACGGGGCGCGGCAGCCGGGAGGCGCCGTATCCCGGGGTGCGGGAATGGTCCGAGGAGCTGGCGGCGCTCTTCGGGCCGGGCATCCGGGAGGAGGTGCTCGCGGCGGCCGCCGAGACGGGCCGGCCTGACGTGTTCACGGAACTCGACCCGGACACCGTACGGCCCTCGGTCGATCTGCTGCGCTCGGTGCTCCGCCACGCGGGCGGGCTGCCCGAGGCCCGGCTGGCCGCCCTGCGCCCGCTGGTCCGGCGCCTGGTCGACGCGCTGACCCGGCAGCTGGCCACGCGACTGCGACCGGCGCTGCACGGCACCGCGCTGCCGCGCCCCAGCCGCCGTCCGGGCGGCGGTCTCGACCTGCCCCGCACCCTGCGGGCCAACCTGGCGACCGCGCGCCGCACTCCGGACGGCAGGGTCCAGGTCATCCCCGAGCGTCCCGTCTTCCGCACCCGGGCCCGAAAGGCCGCCGACTGGCGGCTGGTCCTGGTCACCGACGTGTCGGGGTCCATGGAGGCGTCCACGGTCTGGGCGGCGATCACGGCGTCGGTACTGGCCGGGGTGCCCACGCTGTCCACGCACTTCCTGGCCTTCTCCACCGAGGTCATCGACCTGACCGACCATGTCGAGGACCCCCTGTCGCTGCTGCTGGAGGTCAGCGTGGGCGGCGGCACCCACATCGCGGCCGGGCTGCGGCACGCGCGCGAACTGGTCACCGTGCCCTCACGGACGCTCGTCGTGGTCGTCAGCGACTTCGAGGAGGGCTACCCCCTCGGCGGACTGCTGGCCGAGGTCCGAGCCCTGGTCGGAGCCGGCTGTCATGTCCTCGGGTGCGCGAGCCTGGACGACTCCGGCCGTCCCCGGTACGCGACCGGCGTCGCGGGCCAGTTGGTCGCGGCGGGCATGCCGGTGGCCGCCCTCAGTCCGCTCGAACTCGCCCGCTGGGTAGGGGAGAAGATCGCATGACCCCGGATCTGCCTCCGGTCGTCCCGTCCGTGACCGCCGAACTCGTCGCGGCGCTCTCGCCGCGGCTGCGCAAGCGGCTCGACTCGGGCATCGCCAAACTGGCCGACCGCCCGGCCGTCCGCGACGGCGACACCGTGCGCATCGCCGTCGACGAGGCCACCGACGTCGAACTCCACGCCCCCGGCGGTACGGTGACCAGCGCGGACGCCATCCGCTGCGGCTGTCTGCTGGCACCGGACTGCCTGCACCGCGCCGCGGCGGCCTCGGCGGCACCGATCGCGGAAGCGGTGGCGGAACCGGTCGCGCAAGCCGACTCCGGTGAACCGGCGGCCGGTTCGGACGAGCCGGTGGACTCGGCGGAACCCGAGCGGGCCAGTCCCGGGCAGTGCACCGCCGCCCGTGCCGTCCACGCCGCGGCGGCCGCCGTGCTCGAGGCCGGTACGGACGGTGCCGGGGCGGTGCTCCAGGCGGAGCTGTTGCGCGCCGCGCACACGGCACGGCTCGCGGGTCTCCCCAGGGCCGCCGCCACGGCCGTCTCCGTGGTCACCGCGTTGCGCGCCGCCCGCTCCGCCGACCCCGCGTACCGCCTCGCCGACCTCGTCGGCGCGCTCCGCGACGCCCTGTCGGCGGCCCACCGCATCCCGCACGCCGAGGGCCCGGAACTGACCGAGCTGCGCGGCACCGTACGGCAGCCGTACCAGCCGGACGGCTCACTGCGGCTGTACGGCCTCTTCTCCGAGCCGGTGCTCACGGCGAGCGGGTACGCGGGCGCCGTGACCTGGACCGCCGACGCCGAGGGCCGCCTGTACCAGGTGCCGGACGTGGCACCGGGCGGCGCCGGGCGGGCGGTGGGCGCGGCCGACCGGGCCGTACGCGTCGGTGACACGGCTCTGACGCACCGGGAGCTGTCCCGGGCAGGGCTCGCGGTGTCGGGGGCGACGGTCTCGCCGACGGGCCGGCTGGGCGCGGGCTCGGGGGTACGGGCGGTCCGCGCGTCCGGTGTCGACTGGCGCGAGGAGCCCCTGGACCGGCTCTGGGCGGAGCCGGTGGCCGAACAGGTGGCCCGTGCCCTGAGCGGTGGCCACGATCTGCTCTTCCTGGACGTCACCCTCACGGGCACGGTCCGGGAGGCGGCGGGCGACTGCCTGCTCGCCGACTGCGCGGGCATACCGCTGCGGCTGAGCGCCGCACACGACCACCCGGCGCTCCCCCACCGTGACAACCTCCGCCTGCTGGCCGCCGCCCCGGGCAGCCGGCTCCGCGTCGTGGCCCGGCTCGCCCCTGCCCCGCACCCTCGGGCACTGCTGCTGGCAACCGAGCACCCCACCGTCCCCGGCACCCGGGTCGATGCCGGCCTGGACCGGCTGCAGCACGCCGACCTGCCTGTCTCCCCGGCTCCGCCGGCCACCGCGCCCACGCCCGACGAGGCCCCGCTGCACCTGCTGCGGCGCCGGGTGCACCAGGCGGTCTCGGGCGGCCGGCTCGTGCTGTCCTTCCCCGGCAGCGCGTCCGCCGACGTGCGGCGGCTGAGCGGCCACGGCCTGGGGACGGCGGGTGATCTGCTGCACGAACTCCACGCGGCCGCGGCGGAGCGCGCACGGGATGTCTTCGGCCGGCTGCTCCCGGCGGACACCGACCGGTTCGCCCGGGCCTGGCTGGCCGCGGCCCGCTACACCGACGAGATCGACCGCGCGCTGTGCGCCGCGGCCTGGGGAGCCTGAGACGGCCGGGGCATGTGGCCGCCGCGCCGTCACCCCGGGACGCGCGCCCATCACGTACGGGCGACACGCGGCGGGGCGCGCTGACCGTCGAGTGCCACGGCTCGGAGCCCGTGCCGGTTGCGAACTGGTCGCTCTTCGTCCGGATGCGGGGCAGCGCTGACGGATTCCCTCGCGAAGCTCCGTGGGGAGGCCATCATGGTTGTCGACCGTCCATGGGAACGTGAGGGAAGCCCGGCAGGCTGAGGGGGACGTGTGACCGACGCGGAGATCGAGGAGAGCGGAGGCGTCCGGGCGCTGCGCGCCTGGGTGATGGCCGCCACGAAGCGGGCGCTGCGGCTGTACCCTCCGGGCTCCCCCACGGCCGATCCTGACCTGTACGACGGCTCGATCGCCGAACTCGAAGAGCTGATGCGTCTGCTGGAGCAGGACGCGGAACTGCGGGCCACGGTGGCGGTCCAGCTCGGTTCCGTCCTGGCCATGCGTCACCTCGCCAAGGGAGGCGTACCGGCGGACCGGGAGCGGGCCCGGCTGCTGCTGCGGGAGGCCCGGGACCCGGCGACGGCGACGGGGGCGGCGACGGACGCGGACGACAGACGGTGGGCCGCGCTGTCGCTGCTGTCCCTCGTGCTGCCGTTGCCGCGGCCGGAGGTTCGCAGCGATCAGCCGCCCTCCATGTCCGGCCTGCTCGACTGGCACACCGAGCTGGGGCCCGCGGGCATGGCTGACGCCGTGGTCGAGATACGGGAGCTGCTGGACGAGGTCGAGGAGCTGCCACTGCCGCCGGAGCAGCACGAGCAGTTGCGGCGGACGAGCAGCGTTCTCACGCAGCTGGCCGGGCCCGAATCGCCCGTCCGCTCCCTGCGCCCGTTCATGGACGCGATGTCCGGTGCATTCCCCTTCGAGGACGAACTGCGGCAGGTGACGGACTTGCTGTCAGGCATTTCCGGGCCGCCGGCGGAGCCGGAACCCGCCGCGCGCACGGAAGCCCCCACGGCTCCCGGTCCGGCACCCGGCGGCACCGAGCCCTTCATCGCCATGAACGCCGTCGTCCCCTCACTGTTCGATGCATTCGAAGCGCTCCAGAGCGGCGATCCGGAGGCCCTCAACCGGGCGATGGGCCGACTTCGTGACGCGTACGGGCAGATGCCGTCCGGCCATGAGCTGGGACCCCAGCTTGAGATGCTCATCGCCACCCTGCTCCAGATGGGGCAGACGGCCGGCGGCAACCTCCACGACCAGACGCTCGGCCGTACGATCACGGAGACACTGGGCGACCGGACCGGCCTGTTGACGCCGGACCCGACGAATCCGCTGGACCGCGAATTCGCGGTCCTCCTGCGGGTGTACCCCCTCATCCTCCGGCTCCGCGCCGCCCAGGAGTCGGAAGACGTCGAAGCGGCGCGTGCCATCCACGCCGAACTCGTCGCACTCGAAGCGGAGACCCCACGGGACCACAAGTCCCGCTTCATCGTCATGGGCGGTCTCGCCCAGTCCTCCATCACACTCGCCCTGCTGACGAACGACGGCGACATGATGCTCCTCGCCGCCGACTGTCTCGACCAGATCACCGCGGCGGCGGACTCGTTGCCCCCGTTCCTCAGGAAATGGCTCGACCAGGGCGGCCTCGGCACCGACGTCCTGCGCGCAAGCGTCACCAACGACGCGACACTGCTCCGGAACCACACCCCCGCGCCTCCTGACGCGCCGAAGGGGCAGCAGTGGCTCTCCAGGATGTCCCTGGCCCTCAAGTGGCGCCTCACCCACGACACGGCGCATCTCGACCTGCTCATCGATGAACTGGAGCGGACCCGCGACGAGATACGGCAGGGCCGGCAACCCTGGTTCGCCGCCGATGCCCTGTGGCAGCTGGCCGTGTCCTACCGTTCCCGCTGGCACCACACGGACGACGCGACGGCTCAGGCTGCCGCCACGGACACCGCCCTGGAGGCCCTGCACGTACTGGCAGGCGACGTCATTCTCCAGCGCGGCGCCGAACACGGCCTGCTGACGGCGCGCTCCGGCGCCGAACGCGGCATACAGACCGCCGTCTGGGCCGCCTCGCAGGGCCGCGTCGAGGAAGCGCTGGCCGCACTGGAACTGGGCCGCGGCCTGGTGCTGCACGCGGCATCCACCTCACGGGCCGTACCGGAGCTGCTCGAAGCACACGGGCATGAGAAGCTCGCCGCGGCATGGCGGGCCTCCGGCACGCAGGATGCCGGCACCGAAGGGCCGCCGGGGGAACTGCCGAGCGCCCTGCGCCGCCGAGCCCTGGAGGCGCTCGGCCACCGGCAGCAGAGGCTTTTCACCACGCCCACGGCGCACGAGTTGGCGGACGGCCTCGCCGAGGCCGGAGCGGACGCGCTCGTCTACCTGCTTCCCGGCGCGGGCGACGCGCAGGGCGTGGGGCTCGTCGTGGGCCCGGACCACAGCGTCGGGGTGGGTGGCCTGCCTCTTCTGTCGCAGACCGCAAGCGCACCACTTGAGCGCTACCTCGACGCGGCCGCCGCACGCTCCCGGCAGCTCGGCGATCCCGCCGCCGAACAAGCGTGGGAGGAGGCGCTGTCGGAGCTGTGCGACTGGGCGTACCGCGCCGGGCTCGAGCCGGTTCTCCAGGGCATCGAACAGCGGCTCGAAGGCGGTGCGCTCCGCGACCGCCGTCCGGGCCCGCTCAGGATCGTCCTGGTGCCGTGCGGGCGGCTGGGGGTCGTCCCCTGGCACGCGGCACGCCTGCCCGCCGCGGCGCCCCACGACTACGTCTGCCAGAGCCTCGTCATCAGCTACGCGGCGTCCGGTGGCCAGTTGCTGCAGACGGTGAAGCGCGCCCGGAGCGACCCGGCCGCCGCCCCGGTCCTGATCGCCGATCCCCGGCAGGAGCTGACGCACGCCGAGCGGGAGGCCACGGCGCTCCACGAGACCTTCTACCCGCGGGCACGGCTGTACGGCGAGTTCTACGAACCGCCGGTGGAACCGGCGGCGACCGGCACACCCGACGAGGTCCTCACACTCCTCGCCGGGTCCCCCTCACTGCTGCATGTGGCCTCGCACGGTTCCGCGGGCGTACGCCCCACGGTGTCCGCGCTGCATCTCGCCTTCCCGGACGGTACCGACCTGCTGCCGGCCGAGGAGGGCGGTCCCGGGGCCGTGCCGGACCTGGGCATGCTGACCGTGACCCGGCTCCTCGACCGGCCGTGGGTCGAAGCGCCTGCCGGGCCGGCCTCGTTGGTGGTCCTGAGTGCCTGCGAGACCGACCTCAGCACCCGTGACCACGACGAGGCGCTGACGCTGACGACCGCCTTCGTCTCGGGTGGAGCACGCAACGTGGTGGGATCGCGGTGGACCGCCCAGGACGGTGCCTCGGCACTGATGATGGCGGTGTTCCACCACTACCTGGCCGTCGAGGGGCAAGGGCCGGCGGACGCGCTCAGGTCCGCGCAGATGTGGATGCTCGACCCGGACCGTACGAACCCGGGTTCGCTCAGCGGCGAGCTGCTGCGCGAGATGCGGCGCCCCGGACTCGAACGCCTGCCGGTCTGGGCCGCGTTCATCCACCAGGGGCACCCCGGGACGGGCCGGAGGACGGCAAAGTCGGCGCAGACCGTATCCGAGGCCGGGGCCGCATGAGTCTGGTGGACTCCGGGGAGGCCGGAAGTACCAGGACCTGGAAAAGGGGGCAGCTCCCATGGTGACAGCGCGCCGGTTTCCGCTCGGCTCCGCGACCACGCTCACGGAGCTGGAGGACGACCCGCACCCCCGGCTGGCCCTGCTGCGCGCCCACGAACCGGTTTCATGGGTCCCCGTGCTGGACGGCTGGCTGGTGACCCGGCGTGATCTCGCACTGCGCGTGATGCGCGACGCGGCGGCCTTCACGGTGGACGACCCCCGCTTCTCCACCGCCCGGGTGGTCGGTCCGAGCATGCTCTCCCTGGAGGGAGCCGAGCACAAGCGGCACCGTGCGCCCTTCACCGACCCGTTCCGCACGCAGGACGTGCACGACCGGTTCACCGGGTTCGTGGAACAGGAAGCCGCCCGGCTCGTGGAAGGCATCCGGCCGCGTGGCAGTGCCGAACTGCGCCGGGAGGTGGCCGGGCCCCTGGCGGTCGCCGTCGTCGCCGAGTCGCTGGGCTTGGTCGACGCGGACGCCGAGGCGGTGCTGTCCTGGTACGACGCCATCGTGAGCGCGGTCTCCGACATCACCGCAGGGCTGTCGGCGAACCCGGCCGGGGCGGCGGCGTTCGACCAGTTGCGAGGAAGCGTCGAGGCGACGGTCGCGGCGGGAGGCGACGCGTCGCTGCTGGTCGCGGCAGCCGAGAGCAAGCGCCTGAAGCTGCCGGAGGTGGTCGCCAACGCGGCCGTGCTGATGTTCGGCGGTATCGAGACCACCGAGGGCATGATCGCCAATGCCGTACGGCACCTGCTGGCACACCCTGGTCAACTCGCCCTCGTGCGTGCCGATCGGGACCTGGTCGACGCGGCGATCGAGGAATCGCTGCGCCTGGAGCCCGCCGCGGCGGTCGTGGACCGCTACGCCACCGCCGACGTGACGATCGGCGGGGCCGACGTGCGGCGCGGTGATCTGGTGGTCGTCTCGCTCGCCGGCGCCAACCGCGACCCCGAGACCTTCCGGGACCCCGACAGTTTCGACCTGCGACGGAGCAACTCCCGCCTCCAGCTGGCCTTCGCGCGCGGCCCGCACTTCTGTCTGGGCGCCCACCTCGCCCGTCTGGAGACCCGTGCCTGCCTCCTCGCGCTCCTCGACCGCCTTCCCGGGCTGCGGCTCGACCCTGCCTCCCCCTCCGCGCCCCGCGGCCTGGTCTTCCGCAAGCCCCAGGCTCTGCGCGTCCGCTGGGACGTGCCGGCGCAGCGCTGACGCGACACCGGTTCCGGCCCCGGGCCGTACGCCGCAGGGCTCGCGCCCGAGGTGCGCAGGCGCCCCGCCATCACGTAATCCACCTGCACTGCCCACCGCGTCATGGCCCTGCCCGCCACCGCCTCCCGATGGCATGCCCCCACCCCGCCGTGTCGGGCCGCGTGGAACGGTGATTGGCTGTCCCCGGTTCCGTCAGCCAGTCCATCCACGGAGAGGCCTCAGCCATGAGCAACCCCTACGCACTCGAATACAAGGTCGTCACCTTCCGCGAGTCACTGATCGGAGACGCGCTGGACAGTGACAAGCTGGAGAAGGTTCTGAACAAGCATGCCGAGGACGGCTGGGCTCTCAAGGCGATCACGTCCGCCGACGTCAAGGGCCGTATAGGGCCCGGTGCGGTCGAGGGCCTGCTGATCACTCTGGAGCGTCCGCGCCGCTGACGGCCGCGGTCCTGAAGGCGGACTTCCGTGGAGGCGTGGACACGCTTGCACTTCTCCGAGTCCACCGGATGAGAACGAGCGGAGGCCGGCCTCCGCAAGGGCGTCGGAGGCCGGGCCATCGGCTACGTGGTACGGCCGCCGACGTGAGGGTCAGGGCTCGCGGCTGTAGGAGGGCAGCGTTGCCGGGCTATGCGCCACGACGGACCCGGGCGGCCTTGCGGGCCTCGGCGATCTGGCGGGCCTCAGCAGACCGGCGAGACTCGCCACCGCCCGCGGCCCGCCCCGGGCGGGTTCCCATACCGCGGAAAGGGGCACCGCCGCGCTTCGGACGCTCCGCGACCGGCCCGCTGCCCCCGACAGGCACACCGGAGGGAGCCTGGGCGCCGGTGATGCGGCTCAGCTCGGCCTCGCCGGAGCGGACCTGCGTGATCTGCGGACTGATGCCCGCGTCGGACAGGAGACGGGCCATCTCCCGGCGCTGCTCGGGGAGGACCAGCGTGACGACACTGCCGGACTCGCCCGCGCGGGCCGTACGGCCGCCGCGGTGCAGGTAGTCCTTGTGGTCGCCGGGCGGGTCGACGTTGACGACGAGATCGAGGTCGTCGATGTGGATGCCACGAGCCGCGACGTTGGTGGCCACCAGCGCCGTGACGTCGCCGGCCTTGAACTGTGCCAGGGTGCGGGTGCGCTGGGGCTGCGATTTGCCGCCGTGCAGCGCCGCGGCCTTCACGCCGCTGCTCAGCAGGTGATGGGTGAACCGGTCGACGGCGTGCTTGGTGTCGAGGAACATGATCACGCGCCCGTCACGGGCAGCGATCTCGGTGGCGGTGGCGAACTTGTCGGCGCCGTGCACCTGCAGCACGTGATGCTCCATCGTGGTGACCGTGCCCGCCGAGGGGTCGACCGAATGGACCACCGGGTCATGGAGGTAACGACGGACCAGAAGATCGATGTTGCGGTCCAGCGTGGCCGAGAACAGCATGCGCTGGCCGTCGGGACGTACCTGGTCCAGCAGTTGGGTGACCTGCGGCATGAAGCCCATGTCCGCCATCTGGTCGGCTTCGTCCAGGACGGTGATCTTCACTCGGTCCAGGCGGCAGTCCTTGCGCTCGACCAGATCCGCGAGGCGGCCGGGAGTCGCGACGACCACCTCGGCCCCGGCACGCAGTGCCCCGGCCTGCCTGCCGATCGACATGCCACCGACCACCGTGGCCAGCCGCAGCTTCAGCAACCGGGCGTACGGTGCGAGCACATCGGTGACCTGCTGGGCCAGTTCGCGCGTGGGGACGAGGATCAGGGCCAGCGGCTTCCGCGCCTCGGCGCGCTGCCCCGCCGTGCGCACGAGAAGCGCCAGACCGAAGGCGAGCGTCTTGCCCGATCCGGTGCGCCCGCGGCCCAGGACGTCGCGTCCTGCGAGGGAGTTCGGCAAGGTGGCGGCCTGGATCGGGAAGGGCTCGTTCAGGCCGAGGCTGGTGAGCATCTGCAGCAACTCGACGGGCATCTGCAGTTCACCGAAGGTCGCAGCCGCGGGGAGGGCCGGCGTGACGGTGGCCGGCAGCGCGAACTCTCCTTGGGGTGCGGGACGGCGCCCGGTGCCGCCGGGACCGACGCCGGGACGGCCCTGACCCTGCGGACGGAAACGGTCATTCGTGCGAGCTGAACGGCTCATGGAGAACCTTCCTCGGCGGGGCACGCATCGAGGAATTCCCGACAGGAATGAGCCGGATGAATTGCAAGAACGAGCCGAATGTGAACTAAAGAAATTCTATCGGAATACAAAAAAGCAGTAAGCTGGGGCCCCGCCTTGCGGCGAGGCCCCAGCTGTCTCATACGCTTCGACGTCAGGCGGGAGTGATGTTCTCCGCCTGCGGACCCTTCTGGCCCTGCGTGATGTCGAAGTTCACCTTCTGACCTTCCTGAAGCTCACGGAAGCCCTGGGCGGCGATGTTCGAGTAGTGGGCGAAGACGTCCGGGCCGCCGCCGTCCTGCTCGATGAAGCCGAAGCCCTTTTCCGCGTTGAACCACTTGACGGTACCAGTAGCCATGTCACATCTCCTTGAGGGCAGTGCCCATGGGCCCACACCGCGTGGACCCCTGCGTTGCCACAATGAACCCCGCCCGGATAAGCACCGGAGATACGAAAATGCCCGACGACATACGGTCGCCAAGGCATTTGAAGTTTCGGGAACCACAACTGCAACTACCGCTCATTTTAGCACGGTACGCGCATCCGCGCTTCTTTCACCCATGAATACAGTCGGTCGCACCGCTCGGCTCGGATCGTCTCGAGTCGCTTCCGCGAAAGACGGCCTCGGCGCCTGACGGCCGCGAGGTCGCGAAGAGCAGCGTGGGCACTCCTGGACGAGCGGCAGCAGCGGCCGCACGTCGTTGCTGCACACCTGCCCTGCAAGCCCGAAGCCCGGGGGATGCAGGCACGCCGCCGGTTCAGCGCGGGCGCAGCCCGTCGAAGATCACCTCGAAGATCCGCTGACGGGCCGCCGGGTCGGCACCGAGATGCTCCATCGTCGCACTGGTGCCCACCAGCAGGGCGATCAGCTCCGGCAGGCCCAGCTCCGAGCGGACGGCCCCGGCCCGTTGCGCCCCGGCCAGCAGCTCGGCCAGCTGCGCCTGGATCACCCTGCTGGACTCCTGCAGGGCCGCGTGTGCGTCCACCCCGGCAGCGGCGAGCGCCTGGGCGAACTCGTTCTTGCCCGCGGACCGGTCGATCACCAGGCGGAAGCAGGCGAAGAAGGCTTCGGCGGGCTCGGACTCGGCGGCCAACCGCGTGGTCCGGGCGGCGATCGCCTCCAGCCTGCGCACCATCACCGCTTCCAGCAGCGCCTCCTTGGTCGGGAAGTGCCGGAAGAGCGTGCCGACCCCGACCCCGGCGGCCCGTGCGATCTCCTCGGTCGGCACGCCGACGCCGCGGGTGGTGAACACCTCCGTGGCGACGTCCAACAGCCTCGCCCGGTTACGGGCCGCGTCCGCCCGCAGCGGGCGTTCCTGAGCGCCGCTCATCCCTCCCACCCTTCCCCGCCGACGACGGAGCCACACCGGGCAACCGGAGTCGCCAGTCCGAATCGCTTGAAACCGGAGTCGTCAGTCCGTATGGTCTGAAACCGGAGTCGCTGGTCCGATTCTAGCGACGGATCCGGCTGGGGGTTGATCATGTCCGAAACGCTGTCACCGCGCGAGGTCTTCCAGAAGCTGCTCGAGGGCATCACCGCAGGGCGGTTCTCGCAGCTGGCCGAGCTTTACGCCGAGGACGCCGTGGTGGAGACGGTCTTCGAGCCGGTCGGGCCGCGCCGGTTCGAGGGGCGGGCCGTGCTCAAGGAGCGGTTCGCGCAGGTCTCCGCGCATTCGCCCGTGGAGCTGACCTCGACGAATGTGGTGATCCGGGAGACCGACGACCCGGAGGTGGTCGTCGCCGAATGGACCTACGAGGTGCGCCACCGGGTGACCGAGCGGAACTTCGAGGTCGCCAACATCCAGGTGCTGCGGGTCCGCGACGGCCTGATCGTGAGCAGCAGGGATTTCCACGATCACCTGGCCCTCATCGTGGCCGGCGGCGACCTGCCGCAGCTGGTGGCGGCACTCGACGGCAAGTAGCGCGAGCCCAGGGCCGGACCGACACCGTGGCTCGTCGGTCCAGCACCCGGCCCTTGTCACGACGACCGAAAGGACGTGGCGGAACTCGGCGACCCGTCGGCCCAGTGGGTCGTAGGCGTACCGCCACCGGTCCCCCTCGGGCGTGACAGACCTCTACGAGCCGGTCCCCGCGTTCCAGACACAGGCCCATGTCCTCTGCTGCCCGGTCGACGGCTTGCGTGCCGTGCGGATCCGGCGGCCCGGAGAATCGTAGGAGGACATGCTGACGCCCGCCGGCCGGACCAGCACGCCGTCGATGTCACGACCACCGGCGGCGGCCCGGTCGGCCACGGACCGGCCGGCCAGGTCGCCGGCGCTGCATGGACGCGCTCTGTCGCGCTCGTTCACTGTGTCAGTGGGACGCAGTCACGCATGACTTTGCGCGTCAACGCTTGTTTGGAAAGGCGGAGTTCGTCTTCGATGCGGTTTCGGTCGGTCTCGTCGACTGTGATGGTCGCGCTGTGTCTCGGGACGCGGGCCAGTCGTGCCATGCGCAGAGGTTCGGACGGGAAGCCGGCAGAGCCGGCCGGGGTCCCGATCTCCTCGGGACCGGCAGATTCGTCACACCCCTGCCGTTCGCGCAGACTCTCGGAAAAACGGGCGGCCTTGTCCCAGAGTTCCTCCTGCACGGCTGTCGCGGAGCGGTCGCCCATGAGCGTCCGGGTCGCGATGGCCAGGCGATGCACTTCGATACCGACCGAGCGGGCCAGGTGACGGTCCTGCAATGCGGCGATGACTGCCTCGGTGGAAGCCAGACGAGCGGCCAAGTCGTCCGCAGCGAACTCCGCACGGCGTGTGGCCGGCAGGGTGAGCCACAGCAGCAGGCGGGCCGTCGCAGCCGCCACCGCCCTCGGGATCCACAGCAACCACTCGCCCTTCCGGGTCCGGGCGTTGAACCGCGCTGCCCCCTCTGCCACGTCGTCCGCGCGCCAGGAATGTGCAGAGAGACTCGGTGTGATGTAGGCGTTGTCTCTGGCTCGGATCGTCCGGGGGGCCGCAGCGTCGAGACACTCGAGTGCGGTACCGATGACTGCGTTGCCTCGAAGATCGTGACCAGAGAGATGCCCCAGAGCGCTGGCGACGGCGGCAATCGGCATCTGGGTGGGCTGGGCGGCCCACAGAGGGAGGCCGAGGACAAGGCACCGCTTGCGGCGTACCCCGTAGCGGGTGACGGTCACGGAGAATTCCGGACCCAGCTGGATCGCGTCGATGCGTCGCACCCCAGCCGCGTCCGCCATGCGGTCCAGCAGATCGAACAGGACCGGGGCGTCCGCGTGCCGCAGCGTGGGCAGCTCGGCATCCAACCTGCCGGGACGCGGGCGCAGCGACAGGGCCACGCCCAGCATCACCAAGCCCACCATGGGCTGAATGACCGTGCGGAGCCCGAGCACGATCAACAGCAAGCTGCCGATGAACAGTCCCGCCGTCACCAGGTGGACCAGAGCGGCGACGGCGTACGCGGCGACAGTCGCACACCTGACCAGGGCACGGCTTTCGGGTGGAGTCTGTCGGACACTGTCCATGGGGCCCCCTTCGGCGCTGAGCGCTCGGTGTCGCTCAGGTGTGCGTCGAGCTGACCAGCACGACAACCGGCCAGCAAGCCGTCTGAGCAACATCTGAGCTATGGCACGACCATCGCCTGCCGCTCCCCGCGAGGTTCCCCCCGGCACACGCCTGTCTGTCCATGACGAGCACGGGCTCCACGCCGATCGCGCCACCTGGAAGCGCCAGTTGAAGCGGGCCCCGGCCCGGGTGCAACGGGACCCACGCCGATCTCTCGTCGCGACCGCGGACCGGCCGCCGAACTCCGTCAAGGCAACCCGGTACGCCCTACTGCGGTGCCTGGAATCCGCCGATCTTCTGCTCGAGCAGTTCGGCCAGCCGCAGTGGGGTGCGGTCCTCGAACATCGGACCGATGAGCTGCACTCCCACCGGCAGCCCCTCGGGGGACCGGCCGGCTGGTACGGCGGTGGCGGGCAGGCCTGGCATGGTGGCCAGACCGGCCCAGACGAGCTGGTCGAAGTACGGGTACTCGACGCCGTCGATGTCGATCCGGCGTGCCAGCGGGTCGGGGTTGTGGTCGTGCGGGAACGCGGGAGTGGGAGTGATGGGACACACCACGGCGTCGAACTCGGCGAAGAACTGCCGCCAGCCGTGGCGGTGAAGCTCGCGACGGCTGTTCGCCTCGATCCAGTCGCGGTGGCTGAACACCATGCCGCGCAGCACCGCCGCATCGAGACTCTGGTCGTCTGCGCTCAGTGCGGCGGCGCGGGCCTGCAGCTGCTCGTACGTATCGACAGGAAAACGTGCAACGGAGCCCGAAAACAGCAACTGCCTGTAGAGCATCGCGGCTTCGGTCAGATCGGGCAGCAGCGGAGTGTCCCGCTCGACGCGGGCACCGCCGTCGACAAGCGCGTCGGCCACCCGGCCGACGCCCGCCCGCACGGCGGATCCGGTCGGAATGAGCGGATGCTCGTCGAGGACCAGGACCCGGAAGTCGCGGAGCCGTTCGTGGCGCGCGGGCGGCAGCGTCACATCGTGCGCCACACCGAGCGTCAGAGGGTCCGGTCCGGCCATGACGTCGAGCAGGAGCGTGAGGTCGCGAGCGGTGCGCGCCATCGGTCCGACGACGGCGAGGTCGTGCTCGACCGGCAGGGCCGGCCCGGGCGGCGGGACCATGCCGCGGCTCGCCGCCAGCCCGAGTGTCGGCTTGTGCGCGTAAATGCCGCAGAAGTGCGCGGGGGTGCGCAACGAACCGGCGAGGTCGGAGCCGATGGACAGCGCGCCGAATCCGGACGCCAGGGCCGCCGCCGAGCCGCCGGAGGATCCGCCCGACGTACGACGGTGGTCCCACGGGTTGTTGGTGGTGCCGTAGATCTCGTTGAAGGTCTGTATGTCCTGCAGCCCCAAGGGCACATTGGTCTTGCCGAGCACCACCGCGCCCGCGGCCTTGAGCCGCGACACCTGCACCGCGTCCTCGGCAGGCATGTGGTTCCGGTGCAGCGGCATGCCCCAGGTCGTGGGCAGCCCGGCGATGTCGTAGGACTCCTTGACCGTCACCGGAATGCCGAGCAGCGGGCGGTCCTCACCACGGGCGCGTGCCTGGTCGGCACCGCGCGCGGCGGCCCGTGCACGGTCGAAGTCCGGCACACAGATCGCGTTGATCGCCTTGTCGTCCCGCTCGATACGGGCGATCGCCTCGTCGGTCAGTTCCGCCGAGGTCACTTCACCGGCACGCAAGGCAGCGGCGAGTTCTTCGGCCGTCTGAAAATTCCACTCCATGAATCCGACCGTAGCGACCTCTGCAACAGGTCATGAAATGCCGCTTTGCACAAGCGGATAAGTGCCTCAATGCTCGTCATGTCCCGCTGCGGCCACAGACATTCGCCCGACCGCCGGCAATGGCGACGTGCGGCGGGATCGCTGTCGGCCCGGGAGTTCAGGAGATCTGCTCGTGCGGTGCGGCCGCTGTCCGTGACATCGCCGCGGGGGCGGTGAAGAGCGCGTGGACGGCCGCGTGGACCTGGTCGGCGACCACCTCGGGGGTGGAGGTGTCGAGCTTGCCGTCGAGGTGCAGGAACGCCAGGCCGTGGACGAGGGCCCACACCGTGGTGGACAGTGCGTCCGGGTCGGCGCCGGGGAAGGCGCCGCGGACGATACTGCGGACGTATTCCGAGACGGCGGCGGTCGCGCTGACCCGCTCCTCGCTGTTCGGATCGCAGGGCTCCGCGAACATCACCCGGAACAGCGCCGGGCGCTCCAGCGCGAAACGGACGTAGGCGACGGCGACGGCCGCGAGTTCGCCGGGGGTCGTGGGCGAGGGGTGCGCCGCGGCCAGATGTTCGGCGAGTTCGCGGTAGCCCTGCGCGGCGACCGCGGAGACGAGCGCGTCACGGTCCGCGTAGTGGCGATAGGGCGCTGTCGCCGACACTCCGGCCCGCCGTGCCACCGCCCGCAGGGACAGTCCGGCGCTGCCGTCCTCCTCCAGCAGTTCCCGTGCGGCGCGCAGACAGGCGGCGCGCAGATCGCCGTGGTGATACGTGCCGCTCGCCTGCGACATAGGTCACGCTCCCTCATGTTTACGGCGCTCACATCGCTGACCTAATGTGAACGCTGCACACATCGTAAGCGATCGAGATCGAGAGGGGAACTCGGATGACCAGCGAGCTGTTCTCGCCCTTGTCCCTGCGCTCCGGGCAGGTACTGAACAACCGGATCGCGAAGGCGGCCATGGAGGAGAACATGGCCGGCGACGGCCAGCTCCCGGACAAGGAGCTGTTCGGGCTGTACCGGCGCTGGGCCACCGGTGGCACCGGACTGCTGATCACCGGCAACGTCATGGTCCACGCCGAGGCGCTGACCGGCCCCGCCGGTGTGGTTCTCGACGAGGCGGCGCCGCTTGAGCCGTTCATCGAGTGGGCCAAGGCCGGCAAGGCCGGCGGCGGGGCGATCTGGATGCAGATCAACCACCCCGGCCGCCAGATCGGATCCGACATGCCCGGCGTCGTGTGGGGCCCGTCCGCGGTCGCCGTCGACCTGGGCAAGCACAGTGGCCGTTTCGGCCGCCCCGTCGCCATGACACCCGAGCAGATCCAGACCACCGTGACCCGCTACGCCGTCACCGCACGGCGCGCCGAGCAAGCGGGATTCGACGGTGTCGAAGTCCACGCCGCACACGGCTACCTGCTGTCGCAGTTCCTGTCCCCCCTGGTCAACAAACGCACCGACCAGTGGGGCGGACCGCTGGAGAACCGGGCCCGGATGCTGCTGGACGTCGTCCGCGCCGTGCGCGCCGCCGTCTCCCCGTCCTTCGCGGTCGCGGTGAAGCTCAACTCCGCCGACTTCCAGCGTGGCGGCTTCGACGCCGACGACGCACGTCAGGTGATCGAGATGCTCGCACCGCTCGGCGTCGACCTGGTCGAACTGTCCGGCGGCAGCTACGAGAGCCCGGCGATGTCGGGCCGCCCCGCCGACGCGCGTACGCAGGCCCGCGAGGCGTACTTCCTCGATCTGGCGAAGGACCTGGTCAGGACCAGCTCGCTGCCGCTGATGCTCACCGGTGGCATCACCCGGCGCGCCACCGCCGAGCAGGTCCTCGACAGTGGCGTGGCGATCATCGGGATGGGCACGGCCCTCGCCGTCACCCCGGACCTGCCCGACCGCTGGCGCAAGGGACACGAGGCCGACAAGCAGCTTCGGCCGGTGACCTGGTCCGACAAGGCGCTTGCCTCGGCTGCCGGCATGGCACAGGTCCGCCACCAGATGCGCCGCATCGCCCGCGGAAGCCGCCCCACGCCCCACACCCACCCGGCGTTCGCCCTCATCTCCGAGCGGCGCAAGCAGCAACGGGCCCTGCGCCGGTATCGCGCGTGGCTGTCCGCATCACAGGGCGCCGCGTAAGCGTGCCGGTGGAAGGGCCCCACGTGCTCGTCGCTTGCCGCGACCACCTGGAGCCCTTCCGGTCTGTCGCCGCGCTGCCCGTCACAGGGCCCTGCCATGGCCGGGCTGTTGTCGGGACTCGTCCGATCGGGGTTGGGCGACATGCCTGACCATCACGCAAGATCGGGCACTGAACAGACAATATGGTGCAATATCCCATATTCGATCTCTCCGTAGGAGGAAATGTCATGGCCGGCAAGCCCAGCATTGTCTTCGCCCACGGACTCTGGGCGGATGGGTCGTGCTTCAACAAGCTCATCCCCACGCTCCAGGCTGAAGGCCACGACGTTTTCGCCTCACAACACGGCCTCAACTCGCTCGAAAGCGACGTCGCGTGCGTCAATTTCACGCTCAACCACGTCCCCGGCCCGATCGTGCTGGTCGGTCACTCCTACGGTGGGACCCTGATCACCAAAGCGGGCACCCACGACCGCGTCGGCGCTCTGGTGTACATCGCCGCGCTCGCCCCGGACGAGGACGAGACGTCGCAGGAACAGCAGGACAAATTCCCCCGCACGCCCATCTTCGAGCACGTGGACGTCGCTGACGGCCGCGTGTGGCTCAAGCCCTCGGGCGTCCCGCACTTCTGCGGCGACCTCCCGGAAGCGGAGCAGAAGCTCGTCCTGGCGACGGGCGCTGTGCCGGTGGCGGACCTGTTCAATCAGCAGGTTCCCGGCACCGCCTGGCGGACAAAGCCAAGCTGGTACATCGTCGCCGACAGCGACCACACCGTGCACCCCGACCTGGAGCGGTCCGCCGCCGAGCGCATGGGCGCCGATATCCGCCCCGTGGACAGCAGCCACGTTCCCATGCTCTCGCATCCTGACTTCGTCCTCGATGTGATCCGTGATGCCGCGAAGTCCCTCAACGCATAAGGCCACGCCCGACAACGACCGCAGTGCCGCAGCACCGCAGCACCGCACGCAAGTTGGCGACCCCGGACCGAGCGGACCGCCCCCTTGCGACGACATCACGCTTTCCGGTTCAGTGGTGGGGTGCCGGGCTGTGCGCAGGGGCGTTCACCTGCATGCATGGGCCGGTGAGTGGATGACCGTGTGGCCCGCCTGAACGGCCGTGAACGGGGCCGAACGGGAAGGGAATCGAGACGGCTCGTTCGCCGGCACAGCGTGCGACCCATCCCCTTCGAGCCATGGACCGGGCCGTCGGATATTCGGTTCCTCGTGATGCCGGACGGGTGCGACACTCCGTCGCGTGCCTCGACCCGAACTCTCCGAGCTGGATCACCTGCGGGAGATCGAGCGACTTGCCGGCACGGTGACCGCTGCGGCGTCCGCCGAGGGCACCCTGTCCTACGCAGCTGACTCGGACGATGCCACGCCACTGCAGCGAGCGGTGAACGCACTTGCACGCGAACTCCGGCACTACCACTTTCCCGGCGACGGATGCTTGGAGGATGAGGACCGACCCACGGTGCGGCTGGCGGGCGTGGTGGTGCTTCGGCCGGCTTCTCTGCCTACGGGTACGGAGGAGACCTACGAGGCAGCGTGTGCCCGACTCGGCCTCGAAGCCCGCGCCGAGGGCTGGGCGTTGTGGAACACCTGGGGCAAGGGCGGGGCGAGGGTGACCATGGTGGTCTCGTCGGTGGATACGACGCTTGGGCTGCTGGCGAACTGGGCGCGAGGCAGGGATGTGCATCCCGTGAGTCCGGTGCCGTCTCAGGTAGTTCTGATCCGACAGGGATGGGCCGGCCCCATGACGTTCTCACGGTGGGGCGCCGAACGTCTGGGCCTCGCAGGGCAGTGACCTGTGGGCGTTGGATGATCCCGAGCTCTCGGCTTGGGACGCTGAGGTGATGTGCGGGTGGTTGCCCGGCCGGCCTGGGCGGGAGCGCTGCCGGCGTCCGACTGCCTGTCGGGCTGGTACCCGGTGTTCCCCGTGGCTCCCCGCTGGATCCGGACACGGATGCGGCACGGGGAACTCTTGATCCGAAGCTCAGCGGAGTCCAGTCAAACGAGGTCGCGGATGGCCCTCTGAGCCGACGTCGACGCCCGGCGTCTGTCTGGTGAGGGATGCCACAAGCGATCCGACCACTGGCGTCAGGGCATCGAGAGGGCTATCTTCGACAGGGAGAACGACCGGTCTTCCTACCTAGTGGGATGGTGACTCTCGGCCTTCCGTGCGGGACCTCCTCCAGACACAGAAGTGCAACTGGGTCTCCGGCGCACACCGACGAAAGATCAAAAGGTTCCATGAAAGCAATCCGTGCCCCGGCCTGGCCGGACCCCCGCAGCGGGCCGCCGTTTCGCGCCCCTCCCGACGGGGTCAGCTCCCCGACCGGATCAGCCGGACCGCGTCCAGCAGGGTCTTGTGCGCGGCCGACCAGTCATCCAGGTAGCCGGCCGCCATCGCGCCGTCATACAGCATCAGCAGTGCACCGGCGGCCGACTTCGGGTCTTCGTGGCCGAGCCGGGTGAGCAGATCCTGGAAAAGCGTGCGGATCCAGTCCCGGTGGGCCGTCACCAGACCGCGGACCGGATGGTCGGCGGCCGGGTACTCGGCGGCCGCGTTCAGGAACGGCGATCCGCGAAATCCGCGCTCGCGGGCGTGTTCGGAGATCGCCTCGAAGATCAGGTCGATCGCCGCCGCGGGCGGGTGCCCGGCAGCCAGCGGCTCGGCCACCTGCCGGTAGTAGGCGTCTTTGGTCAGCAGATAGGCCACGACCAGGTCGTCCTTGGAGGCGAAGTGCCGATAGAAGGTCGCCTTGGTCACCCCGGCCTCGGCGATCAGCCGCTCCACGCCGATCGCGCGGACGCCCTCGTAATAGAACAACCGCGACGCGGCCCGGACCAGACGTTCGCGGGGCGGTAGTTCTGCCTCGCTCTTGATCATTTGACGTGCGGCGTTGGTGGTCTTCTGCCCAGAGCTGCTCACTTCCCCATTGTGCCCTTGGCCCGGCCTTGAGCGGCCTCCACCCTCGTACGGCCGTGCCCACATGGCCGTCCTCTCCCTGTCCCGTGCGGCCCGCAGCAGCGTTGCCGTTCATCGAAAGGCTTGAACCCATGACTCGTCGCCTTGAAGGAACCGTCGCCCTGGTCACCGGGGCTTCCAGCGGCATCGGCCACGCCACCGCCCTGGAGCTGGCCCGAGAGGGCGCCTCCGTGGCCCTGGTCGGCCGGCGCGAGGACCGCCTCACCGATCTCGCTGGTGAAATCACCACCGCCGGTGGAAAGGCCCTGGTCGTGCCTGCCGACATCACTGATGCCCAGGCCGCCGCCGAAGCGGTCGAGCGGACCGTCGAGGGCCTGGGCCGCCTGGACACTCTGGTCAACAACGCCGGCCTCATGCTGCTGGGGCCAGCCCCCAGCGCCGACCTGAACGACTGGCGCCGCATGATCGACATCAACCTCATGGGCCTGATGTACAGCACCCACGCGGCGATTCCCCACCTGGTCAAGGCAGCCGCCGAGGAGCCACGTCAGGTCGCCGACATCGTCAACATCGGCTCACTCGCCGGCCGCGGCGCTTTCGCCATGTCCGCCGTGTACTGCGCCACCAAGTTCGGCGTCGGCGCCTTCAGTGAGGCCCTGCGCCAGGAACTGGCACGCCAGCACGTCCGCGTGTCCATCGTCGAGCCGGGCAGCGTCGACACCGAGCTGCGCACGCACAACACGGCCGTCGTTCAGCAGCAACTCTCCAGCGTCATCGGCGAGATCGATCGGCTGCAGAGCCAGGACATTGCCGACAACGTCGGCTACATCGTCACCCGCCCGCGGCACGTAAATGTCGCCGAACTGCTCGTACGCCCCACCGAGCAGATCTGAACACCGAGCCCATGGTCGACCGCAAGACACACAAGGAGCAATCATGGCCGCCGGCGCCCCTCTCACCAGGGCCCAGACCATCGTCCGTGTCTGCCTACTGCTGACAACTGCCGTCATCATCGCCGGTGCCGGGCTGCAACTAGTGCAGGGAGCCCCGGGGAACGATGTGACCGCGGACCACGTGCACCGCTTCATGGCAGGCGTCTATATCGGCTGGGCGCCCCTGTTCTTCTGGGCGGCAGGAACGATCCGCTCACAGGGAGTCCTCGTCTACTTCCTTGCCGTCCCGATCTTCCTCGGGGCCCTTGGCCGGCTGCTCTCCATCGGCCTGAACGGCCTGCCCGACCGGCCGGCAGAATTCCTCACCTTCGGCGCCCTGGAGTTGATCCTCGCGTTCGTCATCGTCGGGGCGCACTCCACTGCACTCAGATCCAGACGAGTGCCAGCTACTGCCGAGGTGTGATCGGCCAAGAAGTCGGTGACTCGGGTCGGCAGTTGATCAAGAGGAGACCTCCGGGCGTAATGGAGATGCCTGTCTTCACACGACCGGAGGTCTTGATGACCCACGCTAACGGTGGTTTGTTAGGTCGGGACGTAGGGGTTCAGGGGTCTGCCGCTGCCGACGGCGTTGATCAGTTCCTGGAGTGCTGTGGGCGGGGGTTTCGTG
>NZ_JBIWPP010000033.1:0-88959 GCF_044768335.1 Streptomyces sp. NPDC101151
CGAGATCCGCAAACAGAACCCCGCCTTCGGGCTCGGGTCCTACACCGAGCTGCAGTCCTCGAACCCCGCGGTGATCGCCTTCCTGCGCGAGTACGGCGACGACCTAGTGCTGTGCGTGCACAACTTCTCACGGTTCGCACAGCCCACCGAACTGGATCTGCGGGTCTACGACGGACGGCACCCCGTCGAGCTGATCGGCGGCGTCCGCTTCCCCGCCATCGGTGAACTCCCCTACCTGCTGACGCTCGCGGGGCACGGCTTCTACTGGTTCCGGCTCACCCGAGTCGCATCCCGCATCGGCCGCCGCCGCTGAGCGTCGGGCGAGGAGAGGACGCGTCACCATGCCGAAGACCATCACCCCCCGGCCGAGAACCGCAGCCGGCAGCGACCGGCCCCTGGCCTCGCTGAGCGGGCTGCTGCGCGAATGGCTGCCCATGCAGCGCTGGTTCGCGGGCAAGGACCGGCCGGTCACCGACCTGTCGTTGCTGTCCATGAGTGAGCTGTTCCCGGGCTGTCTGCACCTGCTGGTCCACGCCTCGCACGCGCCGGTGCCCACCCTCGGCGGCACGCCCCCGCCCGGCGACTGCTACCAGCTGTTCCTGGGCCTGCGCGAGCACCTGGCACCGCGGCTGGAACGGGCGTACATCGGCCGCGTCGAGGAGGGTCCGTTCGCCGGCCTCGCCGTGTACGACGCCCTGCAGGACCCGCGCTCGGCCCATCTGCTCCTGGAGCGGCTTAGGCAGCCCGGCACGACGGGTCCGCTGCGCTTCGAGGCGACCCCGGCCGTCCATCTGCCCGGCGGGCTCCCGCCCCGGCTGCTGGACGCCGAGCAGTCCAACTCGTCGATCGTCTACGGCGACGCGTACATCCTGAAGCTCTTCCGCCGCATCCAGCCGGGCGTCAACCCCGACCTGGAGGTGCCGGGCGCGCTGGCGGCACAGGGCTGCACGCGGGTGCCGGCGCCGGTCGCCTGGTTCAGCACCACCGCTCCGCGCCCGGCCACACTGGGTGTGCTGCAGCCGTTCCTGCCCGACGCCACCGACGGCTGGACGCTGGCGCTGGGCGCACTCGCGACGGGCGACGACTTCACCGCCGAGGCCCGGGAGCTGGGCCGGGCCATGGCCGAGGTGCACCTCGCGCTGGCGGAGGCCTTCCCGCCGGCCGGACCGGGCGAGAACGGCTGTATGGCGGAGGCGATGTCCGCCCGGCTGGACGCCGCCACGCACGCCGTGCCGGCGCTGCGGCCCTTCGTCCCCGGCCTGCGGGCCGCGTTCGGTGCCCTGGCCACCTGCGACACCGGACCGCCCGCCCAGCGCATCCACGGTGACCTGCACCTGGGCCAGGTGCTGCAGGCCGGGCGCGACTGGTTCGTCATCGACTTCGAGGGCGAGCCGTCCCGGCCGCTCGACGAGCGGCGGGCCCCGCAGTCCCCGGTGCGTGACGTGGCCGGGATGCTGCGCTCCTTCGACTACGCGGCCCGCCAGCGCCGCCCCTGGCGGCCGGAATGGGCGCGCCGCTGCCGGGAGGCGTTCTGCGCGGGCTACGCGGCCCGCGCCGGATGGGATCCACGCAAGAAGCACGCGCTGCTGCGCGCGCACGAGACGGACAGGGCGGTGTACGAGGTGCTGTACGAGGCAAGACACCGTCCGGACTGGCTGCCGGTTCCGATGGCCGCGATCAAGCGGCTCGCCGTGTGGAGAGGCTGACGTGATGGCACTGCGCGACATCGCACTTCCCGAGGGCGCCGGACCCGTGCCGCCCGTGGCCGTCCCGCTCGATAAGGGCGAGCGCGACCGCCTGCTCGGCGGTGCGCACCACGACCCGCACGCGCTGCTGGGCGCCCATCCGGTACCGGGCGCCACCCTGTTCCGTGCGCTGCGCCCGAACGCCCGCGCGGTGAGCGTCGTGGTCGACGGGACGAGCAGCCCGCTGGTGTCGGAGGGCGGCGGGCTCTTCGCCGCCGTGCTGCCGTACCCGCAGATCCCGTCGTACACGCTGCTGGTGGCGTACGACGACGGCGAGCAGGAGGTGGAGGACCCGTACCGCTTGCTGCCCGCCCTCGGGGAGCTGGACCTGCATCTGATCCGCGAGGGCCGGCACGAGCAGCTGTGGCAGGCGCTCGGCGCCGAGCCCATGACCCACCAGGGGGTGACGGGCACCCGCTTCACCGTCTGGGCGCCGAACGCCCAAGGGGTGCGGGTCGCCGGCGACTTCACCTACTGGGACGGCACGCAGTACCCGATGCGGTCGCTCGGCGCGTCCGGCGTGTGGGAGCTGTTCCTGCCGGGCATCGGCGAGGGCGCCCGGTACAAGTTCGAGATCACCTCCCGCTACGGCACCCGGTTCCTGAAGGCGGACCCGATGGCCCGCCGAACGGAGGTCCCGCCCGCGACCGCCTCCGTCGTGGCCGTCTCGCGGTTCGAGTGGGACGACGCGGAATGGATGGTCCACCGCGGTGACCTCCCGGTGCACGAGGCGCCGTTGTCCGTGTACGAGGTGCATCTGCCCTCCTGGCGCAGCGGCCTGACGTACCGCACGCTGGCCGATGAACTCCCCGCGTATGTCAAGGAGATGGGCTTCACACACGTGGAGCTGATGCCCGTCGCCGAGCATCCCTTCGGTCCCTCCTGGGGCTACCAGGTCACCGGCTTCTACGCCCCGACGTCCCGGCTCGGCTCGCCGGACGACTTCAAGTACCTGATCGACGCGCTGCACCGGGCCGGCATCGGCGTGATCATGGACTGGGTGCCGGCCCACTTCCCCAAGGACGACTGGGCGCTGGCCCGGTTCGACGGCGACCCGCTGTACGAACCCGGGGACTCCCGGCGGGCCGAGCATCCGGACTGGGGGACGTACGAGTTCGACCTCGGACGGGTCGAGGTGCGCAATTTCCTCGTCGCCAACGCCGTGTACTGGTGCCAGGAGTTCCACATCGACGGGCTGCGGGTGGATGCCGTGGCCTCCATGCTCTACCTCGACTACTCGCGCGACTCCGGGCAGTGGACTCCGAACGTCTTCGGCGGGCGGGAGGACCTGGACGCCGTGGCCTTCCTGCAGGAGATGAACGCCACCGTCTACCGGCGCTGCCCGGGCGTGGTGACCATCGCCGAGGAGTCCACCGCCTGGGACGGGGTGACCCGGCCGACGGACAGCGGCGGGCTGGGCTTCGGGCTGAAGTGGAACATGGGCTGGATGCACGACTCGTTGGAGTACATCCGGCACGAGCCGGTGCACCGCAAGTACCACCACCACGAGATGACCTTCTCGATGGTGTACGCGTACAGCGAGAACTATGTGCTGCCGATCTCCCACGACGAGGTCGTACACGGCAAGCAGGCGCTGGTGTCGAAGATGCCGGGCGACTGGTGGCAGCGGCGGGCCAACCACCGGGCCTACCTCGGCTTCATGTGGGCGCATCCGGGCAAGCAGCTGCTGTTCATGGGGCAGGAGTTCGCACAGGGCGCGGAGTGGTCCGAGGCGCACGGTCCCGAGTGGTGGCTGCTGGACGCGGACTACTGCTCAGCGGGCGACCACCGGGGCGTACAGGATCTGGTCCGGGATCTGAACACGCTGTACCGGGGCACCGAGGCACTGTGGCAGCGGGACACCGATCCGGGCGGTTTCCGGTGGGTGCTGTGTGACGCGGCGGACGACAATGTGTTCGCGTTTCTGCGGTTCGCCGCCGACGGCTCCCCCCTGCTGGCGGTGTCCAACCTCTCCCCCGTGGTCCGTGACGACTACCGCGTCTGGGTTCCCGACGGGATTCCCGCCTGGCAGGAGGCTCTGAACACGGACGATGCACGCTACGGCGGCAGCGGCGTGAGCGCCGGCGCCCCCGGGGCGCTCAAGCCCGAGGACGGCTTCCTCCGGCTCACGCTGCCCCCGCTCGCCACTGTCTGGTTGACGCCCGTGCGCTGAACCCCCAGGTGTCGGCGGCCCTCTCCGAGGGGCAGTCAGGGTCGTACGGACCCACGACTGCTCCTCGTGGCATGACGGAAGGGCGGTACCGCGTGCGAACTGTCGGAGTGGAGGAGGAACTCCTTCTGGTCGACCCGGACAGCGGGGAGCCGAAGGCATTGTCGGCCGCCGTCCTCGCCCGTGCCGCCCAGGACGATCCCGGACAGATCGCGTTCCAGAGGGAACTGTTCGGGCAGATGCTGGAGTTCGCCACCCATCCGCAGTCGGAGATGGCGGACCTCGGCGCCGAGATAGTGCGCGGCCGCAAGGAGGCGGCCCGGCTCGCCGACGAGATCGGCTGCGCGGTCGCCGCGCTCGCCACCTGCCCGCTTCCGGTCACCCCCCTGCTCAGTGCGCACGCACGCTACGAGTGGATTGCCGGGCACTACGGGATCGCCACCCAGGACCAGCTCGTGTGCGGCTGCCATGTCCATGTGTCGGTGGAGTCCGACGAGGAGGGCGTGGCCGTCCTCGACCGGCTCAGGCCGTGGCTTCCGGTGCTCTGCGCGCTCAGCGCCAACTCGCCGTTCTGGCAGGGCCTGGACACCGGATACGTCAGTTTCCGCAGCCGGGTCTGGGCCCGCTGGCCGTCGGCGGGGCCGACCGAACTGTTCGGCTCGGCCGAGCACTACCACCACCGGGTCAAGGACATGGTGGCCAGCGCGGTCATCCTGGACGAGGCGATGGCGTACTTCGACGCGCGTCTGTCCGCCACCTACCCGACGGTGGAGATCCGGGCATCGGACGTGTGTCTGCGCGCGGACACCACCGTCCTCGTCGCCACGCTGGCCCGCGCCCTGGTGGAGACGGCCGCACGCGACTGGCGGGCCGGGCGGCCGCCGCTCGACCACAGCGTGAGCATGCTCAGGCTGGCCTCGTGGCAGGCGGCCCGCTCCGGCCTGGACCAGGACCTGCTCGACCCCGCGACCATGCGGCCCCGGCCCGCCGCGCAGGTGCTGCACTCGCTGTTGGAGCACACCGGGGAGGCCCTCGCCGCCAGCGGTGACACTCCCTGTGTCGAGGAGGCCGTCGCAAGGCTGTTGCGCCGGGGCAACGGTGCCCGCGAGCAGCGGCTGCTGAGGGAGCGCACGGGCAGCCTGCGGGACGTGGTCACCGAGTGTGTGCGCCGCACCCAGGACTGAGCGGCGGCCCGGGGACACGCGCAGATCATCAGCCGATCACGACTTCCCTGTTCCCGGCACCGAAACCGCTTCCCTGGGCTACATTCGAGCACCGCCGGACACAGATCCGACCGGCGGAGTGACCCTCCGTACTCTCCGGGAGCAGCGCATGCGCGACGTCGCCCTCGCTCCACCAGCCGTGCCGCCGCTGACCGGCGGGCTCGCCGACAGCATCTTCGAGAACGCGGCCCGGACCCCGACCCTGCCCGTCCTCGCGCGCCGTACGGACGCGGCGCCCCGGGTGTGGGAGGAGGTGACGGCGGTCGAGCTGCGGGACGAAGTGGTCGATGTGGCCAAGGGCCTGATCGCCGCGGGGATCTCCCCGGGCCACCGGGTGGCCCTGATGGCCAGGACCCGCTACGAGTGGACGGTGTTCGCCCACGCGCTGTGGACCGTCGGCGGGGAGGTCGTGCCGATCCACCCGACGTCCTCGCGGGACCAGGTGGCGTGGATCCTGCGGGACGCCGGCTGCGTTGCCGTCGTGGTGGAGGACGAGCAGGGCGCCATGACCGTCGGCACCGTGTGCGCGGGGCTGCCACGGCTGAAGCACGTCTGGCAGCTGGACGCCGGCGCGCTGCAGCGGCTGGCCGAGCAGGGTGCGTTCGTCCCGCTGACCACGGTGGATTCGCTGCGCCGGATCGTGCTGCCCGACTCGACGGCGGCCATCACCTACACCTCGGGCACCTCCGGGCGTCCCCTGGGCTGCGCACTGAGCCACCGTGGCCTGGCCTACCCGTGCGACATCCTGCTCGCCGGCTGGAGACACACCGCGGCGCCGCCGGGTGAGCAGCCGTCCGTGCTGGCCTTCCTGCCCTTCTCCCATGTGTACGGGATCATGATCCAGGTGCTGTGCCTGCGCGGCGGGGTCCTGATGGCCCATGAGCCGGAGATGACGGAGGCGGCCCTCGCCTCGGCGCTGGCCACGTTCCGGCCGACGTACCTGTACGGCGTGCCGTCGGTGTTCGAGAAGCTGTACAAGACCTTTTTGCGGACCGCCCAGCAGGCGGGCCGGGGCGCGCTGTTCGAGCGGGCGGCGCAGACGGCGCGGGACTTCGCCGAGGCCGAGGAGCGCAGGCGGCTCGGCCTCGGGCCGGGTCCCGGGCTCGACCTTCGGCTGCAACACGCCCTGTACGAGCGGACGGTGTACCGAAAGCTGCGGGCCGGACTCGGCGGGCGGGTCGTGCGGGGCACCTCGGGCGGTTCGTCGCTCAGCCGGGAGCTCTGCCTTTTCTACGAGGGCATCGGTCTGTACGTGAACGACGGGTACGGGCTGACGGAGAGCTCCGGCGGGATCACGGTGCAGCCGCTGGGGCGGGAGAAGTCGGGGACCGTGGGCCGGCCGCTGCCGGGCACCGAGGTCCAGGTGGCCGACGACGGGGAGATCCTGGTGCGCGGCCCCTCGGTGTTCCAGGGCTACATCAGCGACGAGGCCCGTACGCGGGCCGTGCTGAGCGGCGGCTGGCTGGCCACCGGGGACGTCGGGCGGCTGGACTCCGAGGGCTATCTGACCATCACCGGCCGCAAGAAGGACGTCATCGTCACCAGCAGCGGCAAGAGTGTGGCCCCGGCGCAGCTGGAGCAGCGGCTGCGCCTGCATCCGCTGGTGCACCAGGCGGTGGTCGTCGGCGACGACCGGCCCTGTGTCGGGGCCCTGATCACCCTGGATCCGGTATTCCTCGCGCACTGGCGGGCCGCCCTGGCCCTGCAGGGCGAGTCGCCGGGCCGGGAGGCCCGCGAGGAGAACGCGCTCAGGGAGGAGATCGCGCGGGCCGTCGCCTCGGCCAACAGCGTGGTGTCCCGCGCGGAGTCCATCAGGGTCTACCGTGTCCTCCAAGAGCCGTTCGCCCCGGACAACGGGCTGCTCACGCCGTCCATGAAGCTGCGCCGGGACGCCATTGCGCGGCACTACGCCGCCGAGATCGACGCGATGTACGAGGCCCGTCCCCGCGCGATGCGGCGGCCGGGCCCCGAGGAGCCGGCCGACTGGGACGAGTCGGACAGCGTCTTCCGCTAGGAGGTGCCCGTACGCAGGCCGGCTGCCGGGCCGGACGGATAACCCGGCCCGACTGTGGGAACCCGCAGTGTTGGAGTGATCAGCAACGACGACCGCCCTGGCCGGAAGGGGCCGCCGCCCCGGCCGTGCGGGGCCGGGGAATGCGAGATGGCGACGGAGCCGCGGTGGGACGACACACCTCCCTCGGAGGACGGGTACGAGCGCGCCTTTTCCTTCCCGGGTGAGCTGCGCAACGTCACGGGCGCGCGGCTCGCGGCGGAGGAGTTCCTGTGCGGCCTCGCCCAGGACGCGCCGCCCCGCACGCACGAGTGCTGGGACGACATCCTGCTGGTCGTCACGGAACTGGCCGCCAACGCCATCCAGTACGCCCCCGGGCCGTTCGGGCTGCGGCTGCGCCGCACCTTCGACGGGGTGCACGTGACCATGCACGACACCAGCAGTACCCGGCCCGAGCCGAGGCCGTTCCACCCGAACGCGGGCGGTGGTGGCATCGGGTGGCACCTCGTGCACACGCTGTGCAGTCAGGTGAGCGTCGTCGTCCACGACCACGGCAAGGAAATCCACGTGTTCCTGCCCTGGTGACCGGCGTGCCCCGGGAGCGGGGTTCAGGAGTACGACGTGTATCTGTGCGAGTTGCGGATACTCCAGCCGCGGCAGGGGCATGCTGGTCCCCACGCATTCGTCTGCCTGCCGCACCCAGCTGGCGGAACGGCTGGGAGCACGGTGGGATCGATGTGGTCACAGCGATCCAGGGCATGCGAACGGCGTCGAGTCGGACCGCCTGGAGCCGCAGAAAGGGATGAACACCGTGACACGACCCAGGATTCTGGTGATCGGCGCAGGCTTCGCCGGAGTCGGGTGCGTCCGCCGCCTGGAGCGGAAACTCACCCCCGACGAGGCCGACGTCACCCTGGTGACGCCGTTCGCCTACCAGCTCTACCTCCCTCTGCTGCCCCAGGTCGCCTCCGGCGTGCTCACGCCGCAGTCGATCGCCCTGTCGCTGCGCCGCAGCAAGAAGTACCGGACCCGGATCATCCCGGGCGGTGCGATCGGCGTGGACCTGAAGTCCAAGGTCTGTGTCATCCGCACCATCACCGGCAAGACGATCAACGAGCGGTACGACTACATCGTGCTGGCGCCGGGCAGCGTGACCCGCACCTTCGACATCCCGGGGCTGACCGAGCACGCCTTCGGGCTGAAGACTCTCGCCGAGGCCGCCTACATCCGCGATCACGTCATCTCACAGCTGGACCTCGCGGACGCCAGCGACAATCCGGCCGAGCGGGCCGCGCGGCTGCAGTTCGTGGTGGTCGGCGGCGGCTACGCGGGCACCGAGACCGCGGCCTGTCTGCAACGGCTCACGCACGCGGCGGTCCAGCGCTATCCGCGCCTCGACCCGAACCTGATCAAGTGGCATCTCATCGACATCGCGCCCAAGCTCATGCCGGAGCTGGGCGACAAGCTCGGCCGCAGCGCGCAGGAGATCCTGAAGCGCCGCGGCATCGACGTCTCGCTGGGCGTGTCGATCGACAAGGCGGGCGCCGAGGAGGTCACCTTCACCGACGGCCGGGTGGTGCCGACCCACACGCTGATCTGGACGGCGGGTGTGGTCGCGAGCCCGCTGATCGCCACGCTCGGCACGGAGACGGTCCGCGGCAGGCTCGCGGTCACCGCCGAGATGACCCTGCCGGGCCACGACGGGGTGTTCGCGCTCGGCGACGCCGCCGCCGTACCCGACAAGGCCAAGGGCGAGGAGGACGCGATCTGCCCGCCGACCGCCCAGCACGCCATGCGCCAGGGCACCAAGGTCGCCGACAACGTCATCGCGACGCTGCGCAGCGAGCCTCTCCAGCCGTACGTGCACAGGGACTTGGGTCTCGTGGTCGACCTCGGCGGCAAGGATGCCGTGTCCAAGCCGCTGGGCATCGAGCTGCGGGGCGTACTCGCGCAGACGGTGGCCCGCGGGTATCACTGGTCGGCGCTGCGCACCAACGTCGCCAAGGCCCGTGTCATGACCAACTGGCTGCTGAACGCGGTCGCCGGCGACGACTTCGTGCGTACCGGCTTCCAGTCCCGCAAGGCCAGCCGGCTGAAGGACTTCGAGTTCACGGACTCCTACCTGACACCGGAACAGGTCCGCTCCAAGGTGGAGGGCCCGGCCGCCAAGAGTTCCTGAGGCGACCCGGACCACCGGAGAAGACCGCCGATCCGCCTCCCCGCCGGTCGGCGGTCTTCTCCGGTGCCTGCGGAACGGGGTGGCCTGGCGGAGTCCGAGCGCGGGCCGGGGCATGGGCACGGGCTCGCCGATGCGCTCGTCGTGTCCAGGCCGGCCGACGGCAGGTGGCGGAGGCCGGCCGGGGGCAGGCGGTCCAGGGTGTCGTGCGATGCTGGGCGGAGATCATGTTCTGGCACGGGAGAGAGCACGGCGGCGTGAGAGCAGTGGGACGGCCGGGGCGGGCGCGGATGCGGGACCGGCTCGCGGCGTCCGATCCCGGGTTGATCAGGCTCACCGCGGGCCTGCGCACGGTGGTCGCGATCGCCCTGACCCTCGCCGTGCTGGCCCTTCTGCGGGTTCCGGTCCCCCAGCTGGTCGCGGGCGCCATGGCGGCGATGGTCGCGACCTTCGCCATCCAGGAGAAGCAGCGCTCCCCGCAGGCCGTCACCCTCGCCCTCGGCCTGCCCGTGGCGCTCGCGTCGGTGGCGCTGGGCGCGCTGCTGAACCATCGGGTCGTCGCGGGCGACGTGTTCTTCGTCGTCCTCATCTTCTGTGCCGTCTACGGCCGCCGGTTCGGTGACCGTGGCACGGCACTGGGCCTGATCGGCTTCCAGATCTACTTCCTCTCCCTGTTCGTGCAGGCGACCACGTCCGGGCTGCCCGCCCTGTACGGCGTGATCGCCGTGGCGTTCGGCTGCAGCGCCGCGGCCCGCTTCGTGCTGCTGCCCGAGACCCCGGCGGGCACCCTCGACCGGCTGCGCGGGGCCTTCCGCGCCCGGCTCGGACAGCTGATCGCCAGCCAGATCGAGCTGCTGGACGCCGGACCGGACGACGTCGAGCAGGTCCTGGAGGAACTGCGCACCGGCACCGCCCGGCTGCACGAGACGGCGCTGATGATCCAGGGCCGGCTGGAGGACGGCACCGCCGACGCGGCGACGGCCCGGCTGCTGCAACGCCGCATCGCCGACGCCGAGATCGCCGCCGAGCGGCTCGGTCTGCTGCTGCTCACCGCGCGCAGCGCCGAGCGCACGGACACCCTCACCCTGCATCTGCCCGGCGCTCCCCTCCCCTTTGGCGGCGAGCTGCCGGTGCGGGACGAGGCGACGGCCGTGCTGCGCCGGGACCTGGAGGCGATGCGGCTGCTGGTGCTGCGGCCGGTCGGCGAGCCCTCGGGCACGGCGTCGGCGCAGGTGCGCAACCGGCTGCTCGGCTACCGCGAGGAGGAGCATCTGCCCAAGGCCTCCCCGGCCGTGCAGGACGTCTTCCGTGGCCTCGGCGAGGCCGCGCGGGCGGTGCTCGGGCTGCGGATCGCCCTGGACGAGCCGCAGGACGAGTCGGACGACACCCCGGCGACGGCCCGCTCCCGCGAGGAGCTGGACGCCGAGGACGCAGCCATCGAAAGCAGCGAGGAGGACGAACCGGAGGAGCCGGAGCCGACCGGGCTGCGGCGGCCCACCACCCGGGCCGCCGTGCAGGTGGCGGTCGGTTCGTCCCTCGCCATCGTGGGCGGTGAGCTGCTGTCCAGCCAGCGCTGGTACTGGGCGGTGCTGACCTGCTGGATCGTTTTCCTCAACACCGCGTCCACCGGCGAGATCCTGGTGAAGGGCTACCGGCGGCTGCTCGGTACGGTCCTCGGCGTGGTGGCCGGCATCGGGCTCGCCGGGCTGGTCGGAAACCACACCTGGACGGCGTTCGCGCTGGTGCTGGTGTTCATTTTCGCGATGTTCTACACGGCGCCCCTGTCGTACACGCTGATGTCGTTCTTCGTGACGGCGATGCTGGGGCTGCTGTACACGCTGCTGAACACCTACAGCGCGTCGGTGCTGCTGCTGCGGGTGGAGGAGACGGCGCTGGGCGCGGCCTGCGGCGTGATCGCGGCTGCGGTGGTGCTGCCCATCCATACCGACCGGCGCACCAACGACCTCCTCGTCGCCGTCCTCGACCGGCTGTCGGACGTCACCCGGGGCGCCATGGAGCAGCTGAGCGGTGAGGCGTACGCCGACCTGGTGGACGGGGCGCGCGACCTGGACCAGGCGCTGGCGGACCTGCGCGCAGCCACCCAGCCGCTCACGCATCCGATCACCCCGCTGCGCTCCCGCCGGGACACCGCCCGGTACGTGATGGCGCTGCTGGAGACGTGCGCGTACCACGCCCGTTCGCTCGCGGCCACGGCCGAGCTGCTGCCGACCCATCCCTCGATAGCGGCCGATCCGCGGCTGCGCGGGGCGGGCCGGCGGATCGTGCACAACATCGAGGCGATCGCCGCGCATGTCGCGGACCCCCGGTCGACGCAACGGATCGAGACCGGCCCCAGCATCGCCTCGATGCTGGAGCCCGGCACCCTGCGCACCCCGCGCTACGGCCGGGTGACCGATCGGGTGCTGCGCCATCTGCAGCGGCTGGACGAGGCGGTTCCGGGTCTGGCCCGGCCGCTGGGACTCGTGCCGGAGCCCAAGAAGGTGTGACCGTACGGCCGGGGTCTCACACCCGGCGCCAGCGGGCCAGGGCGAGGGCGAACAGGCCGAAGAGCATCAGGCCGGCCGCCACCGCCGCCAGCAGCCACGGTCCGGCGGGGGTGGCCGCGAAGGACCGCAGGGTGTCGTCCAGTCCCTTGGCCCGGTCGGGCCGGTAGTCGACGGCCGCGCGGACGGCGAAGGCCCCCGCCGCGGCGAACACCAGCGCACGGGCCAGGCCGCCGCCGACCCCGGTCACGTCGACCAGCTTGCGGGCGCGCGGTGACATCTCGCCGAGCTTCAGTTCCTCGCGGTACACACGTCGGACCGCCTGAACGCCGAGCCACACGCCGGTGACGACGATTGCGGCACCGGCCGCTCCCACCGCCCACTGGCCGGCGGGCAGGTGCATGAGCCGTGCGGTGACGTCCCGGGACTGGGCGTCGCCGGAGCGGCTCCCGCCGGCACCGGCCGCGAACGCGAGCACGGACCACGCGAGGAAGGCGTAGAAGACCAGGCGTGCGGCGGCGAGCAGGCGCTTGCGCACGCTGCGGCCGTCCGGCTCGGACGCGCCGAAGCAGACCTCGGACAGTCGCCACACCGCCATGCCGACGAGGCCGATGCCCAGCGCCCACAGCAGCACCGAGCCGTAGGGCCGGGCCGCGAGTTCGGCGAGTGCGCCGCTGCGGTCGGCCTGGCGGCTCCGGTCACCGAAGGCGATCCGCAGGGCGAGCAGTCCCACGAGCAGATAGATGGCGCCCCAGGCGAGCAGGCCGGCCCGGGCGGCCCACCGCGTCGGCTCGGCGGTGCTTCCGGGCCGGCTCGTGAGCCGGCCGCTTCCCGCTGCGGCCCCGGTGCCCACGGCACTTCACACCTTGGCGCGGCCGCGCGGCCGCTGCCCCAGTGCCTCGTCGCGTACGCGGGCGCAGCTGCGGCTGATGAGGCGGGATACGTGCATCTGGGAGATGCCGAGCCGGTCGGCGATCCGGCTCTGTGTCATGTCCTCGAAGAAGCGCATGTAGAGGATGTCCCGCTCGCGTTCGGGCAATCGGCGCAGCCCTTCCTTGGCGGCCTCGCGGTCGACGACGACGTCGTAGGAGGAATCCGTGTCGCCGAGCGTGTCGGCGAGGTTGTAGCCGTCGTCGCCGGCGGACAGCTCGGCGTCGAGCGAGAGGGTACTGAAGCTCTCCAGCGCCTCCATGCCCGCGGCGACCTCCTCCCGGGTGAGGCCGGTGTGGGCGGCGATGGCGTCGGCGGTGGGTTCGGGGGTGCCGGGGTGCTGGGTGAGTTCGCGGCGGGCGACGCGCACCCGGTTGCGCAGCTCCTGCACCCGGCGGGGCACGCGCAGGGCCCACATCCGGTCCCGGAAGTGCCGCTTGATCTCGCCGGTGATGGTGGGCACCGCGTAGCTCTCGAAGGCACCCCGGGAGGGGTCGAACCGGTCGATGGCCTTGACCAGTCCGAGCGCGGCGACCTGGCGCAGGTCCTCGACGGACTCCCCGCGGTCACGGAAGCGGCCGGCGATCCGGTGCGCCATGGGCAGCCACGCGGCGGCGAGTTCGTCGCGCACGGCGTCCCGCTCGGGGCCGTCCGGCAGTCCGGCCAGCCGCGCGAAGTCCGCTGCGGTGTCGGGGGCGTCGTCATGGGTCCGCCGCGGGGACGCGGCGGTTGCGATGTCGGGCGTACCGGGTCGGCTTGTCGACGTGTCGGTCAGCATGCGGTATCGCTCCTGAACGGTGGTTTCGGGGCGCGGACGGAACGGGGGTTCCGGTTTCCGGCCCGAACGGTGCTGTCAGGGTGTGCCGCGGGGGTGCCACCGGGCCCGCCGGAGGGGGCCCGCAGCGGCTGTACCGTCCCCGCGGGGCGCGCGCCTCCGGTCCGAAGCACGATTCTCCGACTGCCCGTCCGCCCGGGTGGCAAACGCCACTTGCCGGAACTTCCGGCGGCGGCGTCAACGCAGCGGTACGACGGCCGTGATGCGCTTGCCGCCGCACGGCAGGCCGGCCACGCTGACGTCCCGGGCGAGCAGGCAGACGATGAGCCAGCCGCGGCCGCCGAGCCGGCAGTGGCTCCGGTCGTCGGCCGGCAGGTCGGTCACGGGGATCTCGTCGCTGCGGTCGCTCACCGAGACGCGTACACCACCGGCTTCGACGTCGACGTCGAAGCCGGTGATCCCGCCGCCGTGCACGAGGGCGTTGGCGGTGAGTTCCGAGGTGACCAGCAGGGCGTCCGCCAGAGCCTCGTTGTCGCACGGAATGGCGCGCGCCCGGCAGCGTTCGGCCACCACGCGCTGGACGGTTCTGCGGGCGTCCGCCGGGCGGCACGGCAGGGTCCGGCATGGCTCCCGCAGTGCTGTCGAGGAGTCGGTCCGGTGATTCTCGCCCATCCCTTCCCTCCCTGAATGGTGACCGGGTCTGCCGGGGTGTCTCCCTTGTCGGCTGACCTCTCCCGGCGCTGTCAAACACCGTGGGCGGCATTGCCATCAGCGGGCGCCGTCCGGGTACCCGGACCGTATGACCGATGTGGTGGACGCGGACGAGTTGTTGCGGCGCATCCGGCGGGGCAGGGATCTTGCGGCCGAGCAGGAACGGGCCTGGCGGGAGCGGGCGGGGCGGCTGACGGCGACCGATCCGGAGGGGGCCCGGGATGCGTCCGTGCGGGCGCTGGCGTACGAGGCGGTGCTGCGGGTGCTGGAGGAGATCGTCACCCCGGGCAGAGCGGCCTCGGGGCGGGACGGAGTGAAACAAGTCACCTGACCTGCTCCCGATTGGCCGAATTGCCGCCAGATGGTTTATCGTTCATGCATACGTGGTGACGGAGTCGACCGGAATCGTCCTCCCTCGCCACCGCATACGGCCCTGGCTGGTCTCCCCCGTCCAGCCAGGGCTTTTTCATGCCTCCGTGGCGCATCGCCGGCACCGACCCGCCTCCTTCGAGGTGCCCGGGACGGCGGCAGCGGCTGAAATGGGCTTGGGGAAACACCCCGACCGCTGCCGGCGAGGAGTCCCGCGCCATGACCAAAGCGATAAAACTGCTGACCGCCCTGCCGCAGACACAGCGCGAGCGACTGATGGAGCTGGCCCAGGAGACCTCCTTCCCGGAGGACACCCGGATCTTCGAGGCGGGCGGTACCGCCGACCGCTTCTGGGTGATCCGTTCGGGCGCGGTCCACCTGGATCAGCAGGTCACGTCACGGAAGCGGGTCACCGTGGCCACGCTGGGCGCGGGCGACATGCTCGGCTGGTCCTGGCTGTTCCCGCCGTACCAGTGGGACTTCGGCGCGGTGGCCTTCAGCAACGTCCGGGCCTACGAGTTCGACGGGCCGTCGGTGCTCGCGCTGTGCGTGGAGGATCCGCTGCTCGGACTCTCGCTGGTGCGCACCGTCGCCGAGATCCTCGCCCACCGTCTGGAGACGACCCGCGGCAAGCTGATGGACCAGTACGCACTGCGCCGCGGCGGCCCGGTATAGGCCGCCGCGGCGGGGCCGAGGCCGGCCTCAGATCCGGTAGCGGCGCAGGGCCGGGAGCGCGGCGGCCAGCGCCAGCATCACCACGACGACCAGCACGCCACCGCCCGCCGCGGCGGCCCGGGGACCGAACGCCGAGCCGGCGGTGCCGTGCAGCACATCGGCCAGGCGCGGACCGCCCGCGACGACCACGGTGAACACGCCCTGCATCCGGCCGCGCATCTCGTCGGTCGCCGCGGAGAGCAGGATCGCCCCGCGGAACACCATGGAGACCATGTCGGCGACACCGCCGACGGCGAGGAAGGCCACGGCCAGCCAGAGGTTGCCGCTCAGCCCGAACCCGGCGACGGCCACGCCCCAGCCGACGACCGCGCCGATGACCATCCAGCCGTGCCGCCGCGCCCGGGAGAAGACACCGGAGAACAGGCCGCCGAGCACCGCGCCGACCGGGATCCCCGCGAACAGCACGCCGAGCGCGAGACCTTCGCCGTAGGAGGAGTACGTCTGCGCGGCCAGCTGAGGGAACAGGGCGCGGGGCATGCCGAAGACCATGGCCACGATGTCGGCCAGGAACGACAGCAGCAATACCTGGCGCCCGGAGATGTAGCGGAACCCGGCGACGATCTCGCGCACACCGGCCCGACGGGCCGGCCCGTCACCCAGCGGCGGCAGCGCGGGCAGCCGGAACACCGCCCACACCGTGACGCACAGGGCCAGCGCGTCGACCAGGTACAGCTCGGGCAGCCCGATGACCGGTATCAGCACACCGGCCAGCAGCGGCCCCGCGACGAGACCGGTCTGCAGCACGGTCGAGCCGAGCGCGTTGGCCGCGGGCAGTTCCTCCGTCGGGACCAGGCGGGCGATGGAGGCGCTGCGGGCCGGGGAGTTGAGCCCGAAGAAGGCCTGTTGCGCGGCGAGCAGCACCATCAGGACGGCGACGGAGCCCAGTCCGGTCGCGGCCTGCACCCAGAAGAGGAGCGAGGTCACCGCGATACCGCAGTTGGTGACCAGCAGCAGCTTGCGCCGATCCACCGTGTCGGCGACCGCCCCGCCCCACAGCGCGAACACCACCATGGGGACCAGACCGGCGAGGCTGGCGTAGCCGACCCAGGCCGAGGAGTGGGTGATGTCGTAGATCTGCTTGGGTACGGCGACGGCGGTCAGCTGGCTGCCGACGGCGGTGACGATCGTCGATGACCACAGCCGCCGGTAGGCCGGGATGCGCAGGGGCCGGGTGTCCATCGCCCAGCGGCGCCAGCCACGCCGGGGCGGGGCCGGCGCGGCCGGGCTGTCGGTGTCGGGTTCGGTGCTGCTCTCGCTCGTGTCCACGGATTCCCTGGCTGCTCGATACATCTTTCGATTCGAGCCTCACTATGGCAGCAACCGCTGGGCACGCCGAACGGGTTGTCTCAGGAATCGGCGACGAGAAAGGCGCCGAGCGCGAGCATGGTCACGGCGACCAGGCCGTCCAGGACCCGCCAGGCGGTCGGCCGGGCGAGGAAGCGGCCGAGCAGCCGGGCCCCGAAGCCGAGCGCGGCGAACCAGCACAGGCTCGCGAGGGCGGCACCGAGTCCGAAGGTCCAGCGCAGCGGGCCCCGATCGGCGGCAAGGGAACCGAGCAGGAACACGGTGTCCAGGTACACGTGCGGGTTGAGCCAGGTCATCGCCAGGCAGGTCAGCACGGCCCGCCGCCGCGAGCCCACCGCCTTCCCCTCCGCCCGCAGGCCGGTACCGGGCCGCAGCACCCGCCGCGCGGCGAGGGCGCCGTAGCACAGCAGGAACACACCGCCGACGAGCCCGACGGCCCGCACCGCGCCCGGCCAGGCCACCACGACCGCCCCGACCCCGGCGACGCCGAGCGCGATGAGCAGCGCGTCCGACAGGGCGCAGATACCGACCACGGCGAGCACGGCGTCGCGGCGTACCCCCTGGCGCAGGACGAAGGCATTCTGGGCGCCGATGGCGACGATCAGGGAGAGGCCGGTGCCGAATCCGGCGGCCGCGGCGGTCAGGGCGTGGTTCATGCCATCGACGTTAGGCAGGCGATCACTGTAGGTACAGCTAAAGATTCTTACGTATCCTTAGCACTCGTGATGTCAGAGCTTCCCCTGGAACAGGTGCGGACACTGCTCGCCGTCGTGGACGAGGGCACGTTCGACGCGGCGGCCGCGGCCCTGCATGTGACGCCGTCGGCGGTCAGCCAGCGGGTCAAGGCGCTGGAGCAGCGCACCGGCAGGGTGCTGCTCCAGCGGACCAAGCCGGTGCGCCCCACGGAGTCCGGTGCGGTGCTGGTCAGGTTCGCCCGGCAGCTGGCCCGGCTGGAGCGGGACGCGCGCGGCGAGCTGGGGCTGAGCGGCCCGGACGAGCCGACGCGGGTGACGGTCGCGGTGAACGCGGACTCGCTGGCGACCTGGTTCCTCGGTGCGCTCCCCCAGGTGGCCGGGCTCTGCTTCGAGCTGTACCGGGAGGACGAGGACCACACGGCGGCGCTGCTGCGCGAAGGCCTGGTCATGGCGGCCGTGACCTCCTCACCGGACCCGGTGCCCGGATGTTCGGTCCGGCCGCTCGGCAGGATGCGCTATCTGCCGGTGGCCACACCGGAGTTCGCCGAGCGGCACTTGGACGGGCCCCTGCGGGAACTGCTGCCCGAGGCCCCCGTCGTGGTCTTCGACCGCAAGGACGACTTCCAGGACGGCTTCGTACGACAGCTGGGCGGCACGGGCGCCGGCCAGCTGCGGCACTACGTGCCCACCTCGGAGGGCTTCCTCGACGCGGTCGCCGCGGGGCTCGGCTGGGGCATGATCCCGGAGGCCCAGGCGCGCCCGCTGCTGCGCGAGGGCCGCCTCGCCCTGCTCGCCCCGCGGGAGCGGATGGATGTCAGGCTGCACTGGCAGCAGTGGAAACTCGACTCCCCCACCCTGGCGGCCCTGGCCGACGCGGTGGCGGCGACGGCGGCTCGGACCCTGCGCCGGTGACGGTCAGGGCGCCTGTACGCCCAGCCGCCCGGCCGCACTGTCGAGCAGCATCTCCAGAGCGGTCGGGTAGGCGCTGGTGACCATGCGCCGGGCCAGCAGCGGGGCCGCCTCGGCGATGCGGGGGTGGGTGGCCCGCGGCAGGCGGGCGTAGGTCGAGTGCCACTTGTCCTCGTCGGCACGCTGGGAGGCGCTCGGCAGGGCCAGGGACGCTGCGTCGAGGGCGGCGAAGGCCAGCGTCTGGTCGATGAAGGCGTGATAGACGCGGACCGTTTCCTCCACGGAGAACCCGGCCGCGCGCAGGACGTCCAGGACCGCCTCGTCGGCGGCCAGTTCATGGGCGCGTCCGGTGACCCGGTTCGCGGTGAGCAGCGCCGCCTGCGGATGCGCGACGTAGGCGGTGTGGATGCGCAGCCCGATCGTGCGCAGGTCCGCCCGCCACCGCCCCGTCGGCCGCCATCCGTGCAGCGCCTGCCCGATGAGCGCGTCCCCGATGGCCAGGGTCAGGTCGTCCATGCCGTGGAAGTACCGGTACAGCGTGCTGGGATCGCAGTCCAGGGCGAGGCCGAGGCGGCGCGCGGTCAGACCGGTGCTGCCGTGCTCGCGCAGCAGACGCAGCGCGGTCTCGACGATCAGCTGCTCGGACAGCACGGTGCCGCTCCGGGTCGGACGGCGCCGGCGGCGCTTCTCCTTGGGCACCACGGGCTTGGGCACGGCTCATCCTCCCCGGCTTCTTATGCCAACACCATTGACCTTACGTCATGCCCCGGCGTTGTATTCCGGCCAAGGCGCGCCCGCCCCGTTACCGTTCGTGTCAGGCAAGGAGTTCCGTCATGCGTGTACTGCTCGTGGGAGCCGGTGGTGTGGGCACCGCCATCACCCGGATCGCGGCCCGGCGCCCGTTCCTCGACCTCATGGTGGTCGCCGACTACGACCCGGCCAGGGCCGAGGCCGCGGTCGCGGCCCTCGGCGCTGCCGGGGCCCGGTTCCGCGCCGAGCGCGTGGACGCGGGCGACGAGGCCGCGGTGGCGGCGCTGCTCGCCCGCCACGGCTGCGACGTGCTGCTCAACGCCACCGACCCGCGGTTCGTCATGCCCCTGTTCCGCGCGGCGCGCACGGCCGGCGCCGGCTACCTCGACATGGCGATGTCCCTGTCCCGGCCGCACCCCGAGCGGCCCTACGAGGAGTGCGGGGTCAAGCTGGGCGACGAGCAGTTCGAACTGGCCGAGGAATGGGAGAAGGCGGGCGCGCTCGCCCTGGTCGGCATGGGCGTGGAACCCGGCCTCTCGGACGTGTTCGCCCGGTACGCGGCCGACGAACTCTTCGACACCATCGAGGAGATCGGCATCCGCGACGGCGCGAACCTCTCCGTCGACGGCTACGACTTCGCGCCCTCCTTCAGCATCTGGACCACCATCGAGGAGTGCCTCAACCCGCCGGTCGTGTACGAGGCCGGGCGCGGCTGGTTCACCACGCCTGCGTTCAGCGAGCCGGAGGTGTTCGACTTTCCCGAGGGCATCGGGCCGGTGGAGTGCGTGAACGTCGAGCACGAGGAGGTGCTGCTGGTGCCGCGCTGGGTCGGCGCCCGGCGGGTCACCTTCAAGTACGGTCTGGGCGAGGAGTTCATCGAGACGCTGAAGACCCTGCACCGGCTGGGACTCGACCGCACCGCGCCGGTGACCGTGCCGGGCGCGGACGGGCCGGTCGAGGTCTCGCCGCGGGACGTGGTCGCCGCATGTCTGCCGGATCCGGCGACGCTGGGCGAGCGGATGCGGGGCAAGACGTGCGCGGGCACCTGGGTGCGCGGCACGAAGGGCGGCGCACCGCGGGAGGTGTACCTGTATCACGTCGTCGACAACCAGTGGTCCATGGCGGAGTACGGCTGTCAGGCGGTGGTGTGGCAGACCGCGGTCAATCCGGTCGTCGCCCTCGAACTCCTCGCCACCGGTGCCTGGTCGGGCACCGGTGTCCTCGGCCCGGAGGCCTTCCCCGCCCGTCCGTTCCTCGACCTGTTGACCGCGTACGACTCCCCTTGGGGCCTTCGCGAGCAGTGACCGGTCACCCGTGTTTGGCGGTCGGCTCGACGGTGACCCGAACTCGCGTTAAACAGATGCAAGGGCGCGGACGACATCGATCGCAGGTGACTTCCATGGGCAACTGGCGAGACCGAGCCGCGTGCCGCCTCGGTGACCCCGACCTTTTCTTCCCGATCGGCACCACCGGGCCTGCGACGCTGCAGACCCAGCGGGCCAAGGCCGTGTGCGAGCGCTGCCGGGTCCGGGAGCAGTGCCTGGAGTGGGCACTGGAAACGGGGCAGCCGGTCGGCATCTGGGGCGGCACGACGGAATCGGAACGGCGTGCCCTGCGCCGTCGTTCGAGCGTGCGACAGCAGCGCTGATCCTGAACAGAGCACCGTCCGACGCTGGTTCGGGCGCCGTTCCTCACCCGTCGGCCGGCGGTGCGGCCGCGGGCAGCCGGAGGGTGAACACCGCGCCCGTGTCCGGCTCGCTCGCCGCCGTTGCAGTGCCGCCATGGGCGGCGACGAGATGGCGGACGATCGGCAGACCGAGGCCGCTGCCGCCGGTGCGGCGGCTGCGGGACTTCTCGGCACGCCAGAACCGGTCGAAGACATGCGGCAGGTCCTCGGACGCGATGCCCGCGCCGGTGTCGGTGACGGTGAGGACGACCTCCTCGCCGTCCCGGCACGCGGCCAGCGTGACCGTGCCGTCGGCGGGGGTGTGCCGCAGCGCGTTGGAGACAAGATTCCCGAGCGCCTGCCGCATGCGCACGGGATCCGCCTCCAGCCAGGCGGTGCCGTCGGCCTCGGTGCGCAGGGCCACCCCGGCGGCGTCGGCGGCCACCCGGTGGGCGGCGGCGACCTGGTCGAGCAGGTCGCCGGCGCGCAGCGGCTCGCGGTGCAGGCGCAGCGTGCCCGCGTCGGCGGCCGCGAGGTCCTGCAGGTCGTCGATGATCCGCTGCAGGACCAGCGACTCCTCGTGCAGGGAGGCCAGCAGGGCCGGATCCGGGTCGACGACGCCGTCGCGGACGACCTCCAGCCAGCCGCGGATGTTGGTGAGCGGGCTGCGCAGTTCGTGGGCGATGTCGCTGACCATCGCCTTGCGCTGGGCCTCCAGGCGCTCGCGGCGCTCGGTCAGGTCGTTGAACGCCTCCGCGAGGATGCCGGTCTCGTCCCGGGTGGTCACCGGCACCCGCACATGCAGTTCGGGCGGCTGCTGCGCGGCCTCGGTCAGCGCGCGCAGCGGTCGTACGAGCCGGACGGCGACGACGGCGCCCGCGGCGACGGTGACGGCGAGGACCAGTCCGGCCACGCCGATCACCTTGGCCTTGTTGGCCGGGGACATGTCGAAGCGGGAGGGGTTCTGGTCCCCGATGCCGAGGAACAGCTCGGCGACCGGGGCGACATAGGGCTCCAGCTGGGCGCGGCGGGCGCTCAGTACACAGCGCTGCGCCGCCTGCTCGAACTTGGCGCTGTCCGCCTTGACGTACTTCGAGATCAGGTAGCCGCCGGCCAGGGGATCTCTGTTGCCGGGATCGAAGGTGAGGAACAGCGGCCCGGCGAGATCCATGCCCGCGTGTTTCAGACAGGGGCGGGCCAGCTCCGAAAGCTCGGTCAGGGCCCGCTCTTCCGTCGGCACGGGCATCGTGAGCTGACCGTCCGCGCACTGTTCCGCGACGTAGGAGTCGCTGTCCCCTGGGCTGCGGAGTACGGGGCGGCCGCTCGGGCTCCGGACGACCGTGGTGTCGGCGCCGAAACGCTCGTAGCACTGCTTGCGCCTGTCGGCCAGCGCGTCCAGCCGCTTCTGCTCCGCGGTCGTGATCCGGTACGGGCCCACCGCCCTCGGGTCGATGCCGCTGAGCTGGGCCCCGGTGTCGGTGTAGGTGTCGGTGCGCAGGGGGTCGACGGTGGCGGCGGGCCGGGGCGGCAGCGGGGTGCCGCGCGGCGCGGAGTCGGCGACGAAGGTGCGGTCGGCGGTGGTCAGCGCGATGCGCCGGCCGGTCCGGGCGGCCAGGTCACGCACGGTGCGCTGGACACCCGCCCAGTCCGGGTGTTCGGCGGCGTACCCGCTGAGCTCGGCGAGGATGCTGTTGTCGGCGGCGAGGTCCTGGCCCTGCTCCTCCTTCAGGGCGCTGGTAGTGGTCGTCACGGCGAGCCAGGCGGTGGCCGCCACCGAGCAGACGGCGATCAGCGCCGAGACGGACAGCAGCCGGACGAGCAGCCGTTTGCGCAGCGGTATCCGGCGCTTCACGGCCGGCCGCCGCTCAGCTTGTAGCCGACGCCGAACACGGTGACCAGGCGCACCGGCCGCCGCGGGTCGGCCTCGATCTTCCGGCGCAGGTTCATGATGTGCACGTCGACGGCCCGCTCGGTGGAGGCCCGGTCGAAGCCTCGCGTGCACTGCAGCAGCTGCCGCCGGGTGAACACCCGGTCCGGCTCCCCCGACATGGCCAGCAGGATCTGGAACTCGGCCGGCGTGCACTCCACCGGTTTCCCGTCGCAGCGCACCTCGTGCCGTACGGGGTCGACGCTGATCCCCGCGGCCCGTACGGCAGGATCCTCGTCCCGGACATTCACGCCGCGCGCGCTGCGCCGTAGCACCGTGCGGATCCGGGCCATCAGCTCGCGCGGGCTGTAGGGCTTGGTCATGTAGTCGTCGGCGCCCAGTTCCAGGCCGAGCAGCACGTCGTCCTCGGCGGCGCGGGCGGTGAGCATCACCACGGGGATCTCCGGGTCCTCGCCGCCGCGCAGCACCCGGCACACACCGAAGCCGTCGATCACCGGAAGCATCAGATCGAGCACGACGAGGTCGGGTCTCAGCCGCCGGGCCGCGTCGAGCGCGGCCGCGCCGTCGTGCACCACCGTGGCGGTGTGCCCCTCGGCCAGCAGGGAGCGGCGGATCAGTTCGGCCTGCTTCTCGTCGTCCTCGGCGACCAGTACATGTGCGCACACGAGTTCGGATCCTAGGCGGCTCAGGCGGCGAGCCGGTCGGCGTACCCCATGACGACCACCGGATGCCGGTCCGGATCGAGGGTGCGCGGGAGTTCTGTCGTACGGGCCTCGGCGATGCTGACGCAGCCGTGGGTGGGACCGCCGTGGTCGACGTGCAGCCGGACCCCACCGCCCCGGCCGAGGCCGATGGGACGTGTCCGGTCCAGGGGCGAGACGCCCGGCCGACGCTTGTCGTCGATGGCGACGACGTGGTCGAAGGACCCCGCGAGAGGTTCGCCCTCGAAGCCGGTGCCGGGCGAGCGGAACCCGGTGGACCGGTGGTAAGGGAGTCTGCCGCCCGGGTCGGACAGCGGGCCGTCGGCGTCGCTGAGGGTGTAGACACCGACCGGGGAGCGCAGGTCTCCGGCCATGTGGTGAGAGCTCCAGCCGCGCAGCGCGATGGGGGCACCCCCGGTCGGGCAGAGCCGAGAGTGGGGGCGGGCGGGCCACGCGGCGCCCGCCCGCCGGCCGACGGCGGTGCGCTCGTGCAGCACGACCGCGGAGCGCGGAGAGTTCCGGCCGCGCCCGGTGACCACGACGACGTGCCGGGAGCGGTCCGGGATCGCGGCATGGGTCTCGGGCCCGAGGCCGGGTATCCGCTGGGGTGCCGACTCGGCCACGGGCCCTGACGTGGGGGTGGCCGTCGCATCGGGCTGGGCGGTGGGGGTGACCGTCGGCGCCGGGCGCGCCGCGGTGGTGCGCCGGAGCTCCGTCGCCTCGGCTCCGCCGCCGCAGCCGGTGAGCAGCAGCGGGGAGGCGAGGAGAGCGACGGCGGTTCTGCGACGGATCATGGGTCGACCCTGGCCGACACATGTGTGGAACCTGTCAGGTTCTCAGGCCTTGCCGGGCTTTCCCTGTGCGTAGAGCCAGGTGTGGAACAGCCCGCCCAGGTCCTTTCCGGACACGCACTCGGCGAGCTTCACGAACTGGGCCGTCGTACCGTGCCCGGCCCGGTGCTCGGTGGCCCACGCGCGCAGGATGCGGAAGAAGTCCCGGTCGCCGACGGCCTTGCGCAGCTCGTGCAGGGTCATCGCGCCACGGGCGTAGACGGGCGTGTCGAAGATGTTCTCGCCGCTGCCCGGGTCACCGGGCGGGAAGGCCCACAGGTGGTCGCTCGCCGGGCGGTCGTAGAGGGCGTCGAAGCTCTTCTGGGCGCTGTCGCCGCCGTGCTGCTCGCTGTACAGCCACTCGGCGTAGGTCGCGAAGCCCTCGTTGAGCCAGATGTCCTTCCAGGAGGTCAGCGAGACGGAGTCGCCGAACCACTGGTGGGCGTTCTCGTGGACCAGGGTGCTCACGTCGGGTGCCGAGTCGTAGACGGCCCGGCTCTGGGTCTCCAGGGCGTAGCCGACGTTCGGCGCATGGTCGACGATCGAGCCGGCGGCGCGGAACGGGTACGGCCCGAACAGCTTGCTCTCCCAGTCCAGGACGGAGGGCAGCTTCTTCAGCACGGGCGCGGCCGCGCGGGCCTCACGGGCATCCACGGCGTTGTAGACCTGTATGCCGTCACGGGTGGTGTACTGCTCGACCTTGAACTTGCCGACCGTGGCGGTGGCCAGGTAGGCGGCCATCGGCTCGGCCTGGTGCCAGCGGAAGGTGGTGCGGCCGTTCGCGGTGTGCTGCCCGCGCAGGACGCCGTTGGCGACGGCGATACGTCCCTTCGGGACCGTGATCGTGAAGTCGTACGACGACTTGTCCTTGGGGTGGTTGTTCGCCGGGAACCAGGTCATCGCGCCCTGGGGTTCGCCGGCGACGAAGGCCCCGTCGTCGGTGCGGATCCAGCCGTCGGCGGAGCCGTCCGGGTCGGTGACCTGCTTCGGGGTCCCGCTGTAGGTGACGGTGACGCGGAACTCCTGGTCCTTGTGCAGGGTGTGGCGCGGGGTGACGACGAGTTCCTGGCCGCTGCGGCGGAATCCGGCGGCGCTGCCGTCGACCTTCACACCGGTGACCTTCAGGCCCTTGAGGTCGAGGTCGAAACGGGTGAGCTTCTGGGTGGCCCGGGCGGTCAGGACCGCCTTGCCGTCGAGGTGCCGGGAGCCGGTGTCGTAGCGGAGCGTCAGATCGTAGTGCTTGACGTGGTAGCCGCCGTTGCCGCTGAGCGGGAAGTAGGGGTCGCCCGCACCGGACGTGCCCTGCGTGCCGGCCGCCGCCGGTCCCGCGGCCCCGAGCAGCGCCGCCACGGCGACCGGGACGGTGGCGAGGACCGCCTCCCGGCGGAGGATCGCGGTACGTCGTCCTGTGGCGGGTCTGCGGGGGGCCGTCATGGGCGCTCCTTGGGGCGAGGGGGGTGGCGTTGATCGTTTCGCCCACAGACTAGGGCCGTGGGTGTCGCGGTTTCCCCCTCATTCAGGTCAAGTCACGCCGCGTTGCCGCGTGCTGGCACGGGGCGGCCGAAGTACGCTCGCGGAACCCGTCCGCGACCCGAGGGAGCCCGACCGTGAGCGTGCGCGTACGCCGGATCTACGAACCGCCGGAGCCCGACGACGGCCTGCGGGTGCTGGTGGACCGGCTGTGGCCGCGGGGCCTGGCCAAGGACGCGGCGAAGATCGACGAGTGGCCCAAGTCGCTCACGCCCTCGACGGAGCTGCGGCGCTGGTACCACGCGGGCGAGGGCTCGTACGAGGAGTTCCGGCGCCGCTACGAGGCGGAGCTCGCCGCTCCGGAGGCCGCCGAACTCCTCGACGGCCTCCGGAAGTCGGTGCGCGGCGGCCCGGTGACCCTGCTCACGGCGTCCAAGGCCGCCGGCGAGAGCCATGTCACGGTGCTGGCGGAGCTGCTGAAGGACTGATCTCGGGACATCCGCCGCACTGCCGCCCGGCCCGGTTCACCCCGTCTGCTTCGCCGCCGCCCGGCCCGCCGCCCGGCCCGAGAACAGACAACCGCCGAGGAAGGTGCCCTCCAGGGCGTTGTAGCCATGGACGCCGCCGCCGCCGAAGCCGGCCACCTCGCCCGCCGCGTACAGGCCGTCGAGGGGGCTGCCGTCGGCGCCGAGAGCGCGGGAGTCGAGGTCGGTCTGGATGCCGCCGAGGGTCTTGCGGGTCAGGACGTGCATCCGGACGCCGATCAGGGGGCCCGCGGCCGGGTCCAGGATGCGGTGCGGGCCGGCGACCCGGCCGAGGCGGTCGCCGATGAAGCGGCGGGCGTTGCGGATGCCCTGGACCTGGGAGTCCTTGCTGTACGGGTTGGCGATCTGCAGGTCGCGGGCCTCGATCTGGCGGCGCACCTCGGCCGCGTCCAGCAGGGGCTTGTCCGTGAGGCCGTTCATCTTCTCGACCAGCTGTTCCAGGGTGTTCGCGGTGACGAAGTCCGCGCCCTTGTCGAGGAACGCCTTGACCGGTGCGGGTGCGCCCTTGCCGAGCAGCCGGTCGCGCAGCACGGCCTTGCGGTCCTTCGCCGTGATGTCGGGGTTCTGCTCGGAGCCGGAGAGCGCGAATTCCTTCTCGATGATCTTCCGGGTGAGTACGAACCAGGAGTGGTCGTACCCGGCGATGTCCTCGGTGGTGCGCAGATGCCTGAGGGTGTTCAGGGTGTCGTAGCCGGGCAGGCAGGGGTCGGGCAGCCGGCGGCCGAGGGCGTCGAGCCAGACGGAGGACGGTCCGGGCAGGATGCGGATGCCGTGGCCGGGCCAGACGGGGTTCCAGTTCTGCAGGCCCTCGGTGTAGTGCCACATCCGGTCCCGGTTGACCAGACGCACGCCCGCCTCGGCGCTGATGTCGAGCATCCGGCCGTCGACGTAGGCGGGGACGCCGGTGACCATCCGGGCGGGGGGTGTGCCGAGCCGCTCGGGCCAGTAGCGGCGGACGATGTCGTGGTCGGCGCCGATGCCGCCGGTGGTGACGATCACGGCCTGGGCGGTGAGTTCGAAGTCGCCGAGGCGCTCACGGCTGGAGGCCACGCCGCGCGGCGAGTCGTCGTCGGCGAGGACGGTGCCGCGTACTCCGCGCGCCGTGCCCTCCTCGATGACCAGCTCGTCCACCCGGTGGCGGTGGTGGAAGGTGAGCAGCCCGTCCCGGGCGGCCTGCCGGGCGTATCCGACGAAGGGCTCGACCACGCCGGTGCCGGTGCCCCAGGCGATGTGGAAGCGGGGCACGGAGTTGCCGTGCCCGTCGGCGCGCAGGTCGCCGCGCTCCGCCCAGCCGACGGTCGGCAGCAGCGTGATGCCGTGCCCCTCCAGCCAGGAGCGCTTCTCGCCGGCCGCGAACTCCACATAGGCGCGCGCCCAGCGCACCGCCCAGGAGTCCTCGTCCGCCAGCCGGTCGAACTGCGCGCTGCCGCGCCAGTCGTTCCAGGCGAGGTCGAAGGAGTCCTTGATGCCGAGGCGCCGCTGCTCGGGCGAGTCGACGAGGAAGAGCCCGCCGAAGGACCAGAACGCCTGGCCGCCGAGGTTGGCCGCGTTCTCCTGGTCGACCAGGGCGACCCGCCGGCCCCGGCTGGTGAGTTCGTGCGCCGCGACCAGGCCGGCGAGGCCCGCTCCGACGACGATGACGTCCGCATCGATGGCGGCCATGGCGTCTGTGTCCTTCCGTCTACGACACTTCGGGGGTGCCGCTGCCGTCGGTCAGCAGGGCGGTGAGCAGTTGTTTGAGCCAGCCGCGGGCGGCGTCGACGTCCCGGTCCAGCAGCAGCTGGGTGGTGACGCCGTCGTAGGCCGCGACCACCGCGCGGGCGGCGCCGTCGGCGTCGCCGAGCACGGCGGGCAGTTCGGTGTGGCCCCGGGCCCGGAAGAGCCGGTCGGCGATGGCCTCCCGGAGCCGGGTGCGGTGGTCGAGGAGGGCCTGTGCGACGGCCGGTTCGCGGGCCGCGTGCACCAGGAAGTCGGTCTTCACCAGCAGCCAGTCCACGTCGAGCAGCAGGACCTCGGTGACCCGGTCCACGGAGGCGGGCACGTCGAGGTCCGGTCCGTCCTGGGCGAGGGCGTCGGCCACCTGGGAGGCGATGAGGTCGGCGCGCTCCCGGTAGAGGGCGAAGAAGAGCTCGTCCAGGGTGGCGAAGTTGGAGTAGAAGGCGCCGCGGCTGTAGCCGGCGGCCTCGCAGACCTCCTCGATGGAGACGCGGCCGAAGCCCTTGGCCGCGAACACCGCGAAGGCGGCGTCGAGCAGGTTGGCCCGCGTCCGGGCCCGCCGCCGGGTGACGCGCCGGGCCGTCTCCTCCACCATCGTGAGACCTCCGTTCGATACGCGAATGTATCCGATACATCGATGTATCGAAAGGGCTCGTCACCCCGCACACGAGACATAAGAAGGGAACGTATTTTCGATTCAGGAGTACTCTGGGCCCATGTCCACGCACCTCCAGGGCTCCCTGTTCGACCAGACCGACGAGCTTCGGCTCGCTTCCCTGCACGGGCTGCACCGGACCGAGCTGGGCGCGGGCGCCTGGATCGATGTGCTGCCGGGCTGGCTCAGCGGCGCCGACGCCCTGTTCGAGCAGCTGGCGGTCGAGGTTCCGTGGCGGGCGGAGCGCCGCAAGATGTACGACAACGTGGTGGCCGTACCGCGCCTGCTCGCCTTCTACAAGGCGCACGACCCGCTGCCGCACCGCGTGCTCGACGAGGCCCGCTCGGACCTGTCCGCCCACTACGCCGAGGAGCTGGGCGAGCCGTTCAGCACCGCCGGGCTGTGCTTCTACCGCGACGGCCGGGACAGCGTCGCCTGGCACGGCGACCGGATCGGGCGGGGCGCCCGCGAGGACACGATGGTCGCGATCCTCTCCGTGGGAGAGCCCCGGGACCTGCTGCTGCGGCCGGCAGGAGGCGGCGGCACGACGGTCCGGCGGCCGCTCGGACACGGCGACCTCATCGTGATGGGCGGGTCCTGCCAGCGCACCTGGGAGCACTGCGTGCCCAAGACCGCCCGGGCGACGGGACCACGCATCAGCATCCAGTTCCGGCCGCACGGCGTGCAGTGACCGACCTCTTCGCGGCGCCCCCCTGCCGTCCGGCCGGGCCTTAAGGTTCGTCCCATGGCCTTGCAGATCAGCGCCACGAACCCGGAGCACCCCGCGCTCCTGCTCGAACTGCCCTGGGACGTGCCCCTGGAGGAGTGGCCGCAGGAGTACCTCGTACCGCTCCCCCGGGGCATCTCCCGGCACGTCGTGCGCTACGCGCGCGCCGGCGACGAGGTGATCGCCGTCAAGGAACTGGCCGAACGGCCCGCACTGCGCGAGTACGGGCTGCTGCGCGACCTGGACCGGCTGGGCATCCCCGCCGTCGACCCCCTCGCGGTGATCACCGGCCGCTCGGACAGTGCCGGCGCCCCGCTGGAACCGGTGCTGGTCACCCGGCATCTGGGCGGCTCGCAGCCGTACCGCTCGATGTTCGAGACGACCATGCGCCCGGCGACCATGCACCGCTTGATGGACGCCCTCGCGGTGCTGCTGGTGCGGCTGCATCTGGCCGGGTTCGCCTGGGGCGACTGCTCGCTGTCCAACACGCTGTTCCGCCGGGACGCGGGCGCCTACGCCGCCTACCTGGTGGACGCCGAGACGGGCGACCTGCACCCCCGGCTCAGCCCCGGGCAGCGGGAGTACGACCTCGATCTGGCCCGGGTGAACATCAGCGGCGAGCTGCTGGATCTGGAGGCCTCGGGCGCGCTGCACCCGTCCGTCGACCCCGTCGAGTTCGGCCACGAGATCTGCACGCGCTATGCCGGCCTCTGGCAGGAACTGACCCGCACCTCCGTGTACCCGGCGGGCAAGTACCACTACATCGAGCGCCGGATACGCCGCCTCAACGACCTCGGCTTCGACGTGGCCGAGATGCAGATCGAGCACTCGGCGGGCGGCGACACGGTCACCTTCGTGCCCAAGGTCGTCGACGCGGGCCACCACCAGCGCCAGCTGCTGCGGCTGACCGGCCTCGACACGGAGGAGAACCAGGCCAGGCGGCTGCTCAACGACCTGGAGAGCTGGATGGCCACCCAGGACGACTACGTGCCCGGCGACCCCCTCGCCGCCCGTCCCGAGGTGCTCGCCCACCGCTGGGTGCGGGACGTGTTCCGGCCCACCGTCCGCGCGGTACCGCTCGCGCTGCGCGGCTCCATGGACCCCGCCGAGATCTACCACGAGCTGCTCGAACACCGCTGGTACCTGTCCGAGCAGGCCCAGCAGGACATGGGCCTGGACACCGCCGTCGAGGACTACATCGCCAACGTCCTGCCCAAGGCCCGTACGACCCTGGAGCCGACGACGCCGGACCGGCCCTAGATCACTCGTGCGGCACCACGGCCACCGGGCACCCGGCGTGGTGCAGCACGCCGTGCGCGACCGAGCCGATCCGGGCGCCCACCGCCGTCCGGTGCGCCCGCCGTCCGACGACCATCAGCTGGGCGCGTCCGGACACCGACAGCAGGACCTGTCCCGCGCTGCCCATCTCGACGTGCTCGGCCACACGCACCTGCGGGAAGCGGTCCCGCCACGGCTGAAGCGCCTCGGCCAGGGCTTTCTTCTCGTACGGTTCGAGACCGCCTGCGTCGTCCAGGAGCTTCAGCGAACCGGGGCTGTAGGCGAAGACCGGCGGCAGCGTCCAGGCCCGCACGGCCCGGACGGTGGCGCCCCGGGCGGCAGCTGTCTCGAACGCGAACCGCAGCACGGCCGCGCTGTCCTCCGGACCGCCCTGCTGACCGACGACGACGTCCCGCCCGGCCGCCTCTCCCACCGGCTGATCACCGGCCCGCACCAGAACCACGGGCCGGGTCACCTCGGCGATCACCTGCCGGCCGACGGATCCCAGCAGGAAACCGACCACCGGGCCGTGCCCCCGCGAGCCGAGGACCAGCATCTCGGCATCGGCCGCCGCGGCGACCAGCGCCTCCACGGCCCCGCCCTCGACCACGTCGACGCTCACCGGGAGCTCCGGGTGCCGCGCGCGGACGGCGCCCACGGCATCCGCCACCCCGTCCGACACCCAGCCGTGCTGCGTGTCCCGGTCGGCAGCGCCCACACCCTCGTGGAAGTGCCACGCATGCAGCACGCGCAGCGGCAGTCCCCTGCGGACGGCCTCCCGGCCCGCCCAGTCCAGCGCGGCCAGACTCTCCTGGGTGCTGTCCACCCCAGCCGTGATCGGGCGTGTCATGCGTGGGCCTCCTCGTTCCGCGGCGTCTGCGGGCCAGTCTTCACTACGCTGCGGGCATGTCCTTGGAATGGGAACAGGTGATCGTCGAGGCGGCCGACCCGGTGGCCCAGGGCCGCTGGTGGGCCGAGGCGCTCGGCTGGGTGGTGATCCACGACGCCTCCGACGAGTACGAGATCCGGCCCGCTCCGGACCGCCTGCCCGGGCTGCTCTTCGTACCGGTACCCGAGAAGAAGACGGCCAAGAACCGTCTGCACCTCGACTTCCGGCCGGACGACCAGGCGGCCGAGGTGGCCCGGCTGCTCTCCCTGGGCGCCCGGCACGCGGACGTCGGGCAGGGCGAGCAGCCATGGGTGGTGCTCGCGGATCCCGAGGGCAACGAATTCTGCGTGCTCGGCGAGCGTCAGGGCTGAGATTCCGGTCGCTGCCGCATACCGGAGCGAACCCGTGCGATCGAACATACGATGGGCGGGAACCGGTGCGGTGGACCCAGCGGCACCGTCCCGTGGACTCGATCGCTCGGGGTGGGAGAGGCATGCCACAGGCCGCCGACACAGCGCGGACCGTCATCCTGACCGTGGACGACGACCCGGGAGTCTCCCGTGCCGTCGCCCGGGACCTCAGGCGGCGCTACGGCGAGTCGCACCGGATCGTGCGCGCCGAGTCCGGGGAGTCCGCGCTGGAGGCACTGCGCGAGCTGAAGCTGCGCGGGGACCTGGTGGCCGTGATTCTCGCCGACTACCGGATGCCGCAGATGAACGGCATCGAGTTCCTGGAGCAGGCCCTGGACGTGTACCCGGGCGCGCGCCGGGTGCTGCTGACCGCGTACGCGGACACCAACGCGGCGATCGACGCGATCAATGTCGTGGACCTGGACCACTACCTGCTCAAGCCGTGGGACCCGCCGGAGGAGAAGCTCTATCCGGTGCTGGACGACCTCCTGGAGTCGTGGCGCACCAGCGCCTACAGGAGCGTGCCCAGCACCAAGGTCGTGGGCCACCGCTGGTCGGCCCGGTCCTCTGCGGTACGCGAGTTCCTGGCCCGCAATCAGGTGCCCTACCGCTGGTACTCGGTGGAGGAGCCGGAGGGTCAGCGGCTGCTGGCCGCGGCCGGTCAGGACGGGCAGCGGCTGCCCCTGGTGATCACCCCGGACTGTAAGGTCCTGATCGAGCCCGAGGCGCCTGAGCTGGCGGCACGGGTCGGTCTGGCGACGACACCGACGGCCGACTTCTACGACCTCGTGGTGATCGGCGGCGGCCCGGCCGGGCTCGGCGCCGCCGTGTACGGGGCCTCGGAGGGGCTCAGGACCGTGCTCGTGGAGCGGTCGGCGACCGGCGGGCAGGCCGGGCAGAGCTCCCGGATCGAGAACTACCTCGGCTTCCCCGACGGTGTCTCCGGCGCCCAGCTCACCAGCCGGGCACGCCGGCAGGCGGCCAGGTTCGGCGCCGAGATCCTGACCACGCGTGAGGTGACGGGCCTGGAGATCAACGGGGCGGCCCGTGTCGTACGGTTCGCGGACGGATCGGCGATCGCGGCGCACAGCATCATCCTGGCGACGGGTGTGCAGTACCGGCAGCTGGAGGCGCAGGGCTGTACCGATCTGACCGGCTGCGGGGTGTTCTACGGCTCCGCGCTGACCGAGGCGTCCGCCTGCCAGGGGCACGACGTGTACATCGTCGGCGGCGCCAACTCGGCGGGACAGGCCGCGATGTACCTGTCCAGGTTCGCCAAGTCGGTGACCCTGCTGGTGCGCGGCACCGACCTGTCGGCGTCGATGTCGTACTACCTGATCCAGCAGATCAACGAGGCCCCGAACATCTCGGTGCGCAGTCACACGGTGGTCGACGCGGCGCACGGCTCCGAGCGCCTGGAGCGGCTGACGCTGCGCCAGGTGGCGACCGGTGACAGTGAAGAGGTCGACGCGCAGTGGATGTTCGTGTTCATCGGCGCGGCTCCGCTGACCGACTGGCTGGGCGAGACGGTGCTGCGCGACGAGCGCGGCTTCATCCTGGCCGGGCCCGATCTGACCGCCGACGGGCGGCCGCCGGCGGGCTGGGAGCTGGACCGGCCGCCGTACCACCTGGAGACCAGCATTCCCGGCGTGTTCGTGGCGGGTGACGCGCGCGCCGAGTCAGCCAAACGTGTCGCGTCCGCCGTCGGAGAGGGAGCCATGGCCGTCATGCTCGTCCATCGGTACTTGGAGCAGTCATGAGCGGGCAGCCGGTGCCGTGCAGCCCCAGGGAGGTCGGCTCGCTGTTCCTCTTCGAGAAGCTGACGCCCGAGCAGCTCGGGCGGCTGTGCAGCGAAGGCCGGGTGGAGGTGTTCCAGCCCGGCCCGGTGTACACCGAGGGGGACCCCGCCACCTGCTTCTTCGTGATGATCGAGGGCACAGTGGTGCTCTCGCGACAGGTCGGCGGCGACGACGTGGAGGTCATCAGGACCTCGCAGCGCGGGGTGTACGCGGGCGCCATGCAGTCGTACCTCGGGGACCGGGTACGGCAGGTGTACAACAACTCGATGCGGGTGACGGAGCCGACGCGGTTCTTCGTGCTGCCGGCGGACACCTTCGCGGCCGTCATGAGCGAGTGGTTCCCGATGGCCGTGCATCTGCTGGAGGGCCTCTTCTTCGGCTCGAAGAGCACCCAGGCCGCCATCGGGCAGCGGGAACGGCTGCTGGCGCTCGGCTCGTTGTCCGCCGGGCTCACGCATGAACTGAACAACCCCGCCGCTGCCGCCGTCCGGGCCACCTCGACCCTGCGGGAACGGGTCGCGAAGATGCGCCACAAGCTCGCCGTGATCGCCGAAGGCCCCTTCTCCCGGGACGCGCTGGCGAGCCTGATCGAGATCCAGGAGCGCACCGCCGAGCGGGTCGCCAAGGCTCCGGTGCTCAGCCCTCTGGAGGCCTCCGACCGGGAGGACACGCTCACCGAGTGGCTGGAGGACCACGGCATCGACTACGGCTGGCACCTGTCCCCCACCTTCGTGCAGGCCGGGCTCGACACCGACTGGCTGGAGCAGGTCGCGGCGGCCGTGGACGAGGAGATCCTGCCCGGGGCGATCGGCTGGCTCAACTACACCATCGAGACCGAGCTGTTGATGAACGAGATCGAGGACTCCACCACCCGTATCTCGCACCTCGTCGACGCGGCCAAGCAGTACTCGCAGCTGGACCGGGCGCCCTACCGGGTGGTGGACGTGCACGAACTCCTGGACAGCACGCTGCTGATGCTGTCGGCCAAGATCGGTCCGCGCATCGAGGTCGTCAAGAAGTACGACCGTACGCTGCCGCAGGTGCCCGGCTATCCGGCGGAGCTGAACCAGGTGTGGACCAACCTCGTCGACAACGCGGTGTCCGCCATCAACAGCGCAGGCGGGGAAGGTACGTTGACGGTGCGGACCGCACTGGACCATGAGCGGGTCCTGGTCGAGTTCCGGGACACCGGGCCCGGAGTCCCGCCGGAGATCAGGAGCCGCATCTTCGACCCGTTCTTCACCACCAAACCGGTCGGCGAGGGCACCGGTCTCGGTCTGGACATCTCCTGGCGGATCGTGGTCAACAAGCACCACGGCACCCTGCAGGTCGAGTCCGCGCCCGGCGACACCCGTTTCCAGGTGCTGCTGCCGCTGAACGGCGAGACACCGGACGAGACGTCCGCTCCGACGACTCCCGAGGAGGCCCCATGAGCGGCGAGGCAGCGATCGACCCGAGCGTTCCTCCGAGCGGCACCGGGTGTGTGGAGTGCGACGAGGTGGGCGGCTGGTGGTTCCACCTGCGCCGGTGCGCGATGTGCGGACACATCGGCTGCTGCGACGACTCCCCCGCCAAGCACGCCACCGCGCACTACCGGGACACCGGGCATCCGGTGATCCGCAGCTTCGAGCCGGGCGAGCGCTGGTTCTGGAACTTCGACACGAACGAGATGTACGCGTCCGGACCCGAGCTGGCGGACCCGGCGAGCCATCCCGCCGACCAGCCGACGCCGGGTCCGGCGGGGCGGGTGCCGGCGAACTGGGCCGAGACCCTGCGCTGATCCGTCCCGGTCACGGGCGCCGGCGGTGGACTGCCGCAGTGGCTGATCGCACCGGAGCCGACCGGGTCCGGGTGACCCGGCCGGCCCGGGGTGTCAGCGTGTGCAGTCGAGGCTGCCCAGGTCGACGGTGTCGGCCAGGGCCTGCATGCCTTTGTCGTTGGGGTGCAGATGGTCGCCGTTGTCGAAGAAGGGCAGGATCCGTTCGGGGTCGTAGGGACTGCGCAGGGTGCTGTCGAAGTCGGTGACCGCGTCGAACTCCCCGCTGGTGCGGATGAACCGGTTGACGCCCTGGCGTACGGCCTCGGCGGCCGGGTCCCATTCGGACCAGCCCTTGAACGGGCCGACGGTCGCGACGGCCACGCACTTCCCGGCCGCGTGCGCTCGCCGCACGATCTCCCGGTATCCGGCGATCAGGTCCGTCACGGTGACGCCGGTGTGCGCCTTGAGGTCGTTCACCCCCTCGAAGAGGAAGACGGTGCGCACACCGGGCTGGGAGAGGACGTCCCGGTCCAGCCGGTTGAGGGCGCTCTGCCCGGCGCCGTCCGCGAGGACCTTGTTGCCGGAGATCCCCTCGTTGGCCACACCCTTTACGGCCGTACCTGCGGTGCTGAGGCGTCGGGCGAGGTAGTCGGGCCAGCGCCGGTTGAGGTCGGTGGTGGACTGCCAGCCGTCGGTGACGGAGTCGCCGAGGGCCGCCACGGCGCCGGTGGCGCTGCCGGGCGGGCGTACGGAGACGGCGTCGAGATACCACCAGGAGCCGGCCGGCTGCGTCCAGTTGGCCGCCGAGTCCTCGGCGGTGTGGTCGCCCTGGGCCAGATACGACGTCTGCATCGCCATCCCGTGGCCGGTGGCAGAGCCCACCGGGCCCGGGGTGTGGAGGCTGACGACCAGGTTCGCGGCGGCGGGGATCCTGGCGGGCAGTGGATCGCTCCACACGACGGCGCCCGCGGGGACGGTGACCGTGCGGGCTCCGCCGAAGGTCAGCTGCCGGTTGGTGCCCGGTTCCAGTGCCGCGCCCTGGCTCTGCAGGCCGGCGTAGACGCTGTCCAGGGTCAGGGGGCGGTCGCCGAAGGCGTTGGAGAGGCGCACGCGCAGGTCGCTGCCTCCGACGCTGGTGTGCACGACGAGCCGGTAGCCGCGGTCGGCGGTGCCCTCGCCCAGGCGGTCGGCACTGGCCGCCCAGGTGACGACCCCGGAGCCCCGAGTGGTGGCCTCGGGCGGCCGGTGGGCGGCCTGGGCGGGCGCGGACTGGCAGGCTACGGGCACCAGCAGGACGGCGGCGATCCGGAGGGCGCGCCCGAGCCGGCCGGTCATCGTGCGAGGTCCTTCAGCGTGACGGACCCGCCGGGCTTGAGGCGGACCGTCCGGGACATGCCTGCGTATCCCACGGAGGTCATGGTGCCGCCGACGCTGCGGATCCGCACCTCGGTGGGTTTCCCGTCCCGCCAGTGCAGGTCGACGACGAAGCCGCCGCGGGCCCCGGCGCCGCTGAGCGAGCCGGAGGCGGCCCAGGCGTCCGGCAGGGCCGGCAGGAGCTCCAGGTGGCCGGGGCGGGAGTACAGCAGCATTTCCACCACCGCGGCCGGGGTGCCGAAGTTGGCGTCGATCTGGAAGATGCCCCGGCCCTGCTCGACCTGGTAGATGTCGAAGAGGTTGGGAGCGGTGCCGTTGCTGCCGTCGGTCGACGGGCGGAGATTGTTGACGATCAGCTGGTAGGCCTTGCCGGGGTTCTTCAGCCGGGCCCAGCACAGGGCGCGCCAGGCGTTGGCCCAGCCGAAGCTCTCCATGCCGCGGGCGGTGAGCAGGGCGGTGGCGCCGGCGACGGTGTCGGCGGGCGTGGAGCCGTCGGGGCGGATGCGGTCGCCGGGGAAGAGGCCGACGAGCGGGGACAGGTGCCGGTGGGTGGTCTCGCCGAGGTTGTCGGGGGACATCCACTCCTCCAGCCAGCCCGTCTTGGGGCTGACGGCCGGCAGGTAGAGGCGCTCACGGAGTGCGCCGATGGTGCGGGCGTAGCCGGGGTCCCGCCCCAACTCTGCTGCCGCAGTGCGGTAGTTGCCGAACAGCGCCCAGACCAGTTCCTGTGCGTAGGTGATGCCCTTGGCGTCGAGCGGGCCCTGTTCCGGTGACCAGTCACTGTCTGCGATGAGGACCTCCTTCGAGGTGCCCGGAAGGGTGTGGGTGAGCAGCCGGGCCTCCCAGAATTCACAGGCGCCCTTGAGCAGTGGGTAGATCTTCTTCAGGTGGGCGCGCGATGCGGTGAACTCGTAGTGCTCCCAGAGGGAGTTGCACAGCCAGGCGTTGCCGGCCGGGTGCCACCACCAGCCCCCTCCACCATAGGGGTTGGTGGAGATGGCGACCGTCCAGCCGGCGTTCTTCCCGCTGGAGTTGCGGTAGCGGTTGCGGGAGTCGTTGAAGAGTCTGCTGGTGAGGTCGGTCCAGGAGGGGAGCTGGGCCACGCAGTAGTCGGTGAGCGCGTCGAAGCAGGGCGACAGGCCCACCCGGTCGGCCATCCAGTAGTTCATCTGGATGTTGATGTCGGTGTGGTAGTCGCCCATCCAGTCCGGGTCGTTCCCGTCGAGCCACAGTCCCTGCAGGCCCAGCGGCAGGCTGCCGCGGGACCCGGAAATCATCAGGTAGCGGCCGAACTGCAGGTAGGCGGCCTCCAGTTCGGGGTCCGGTGTGCCGTCCTGGGCGCGGGCCCTGATCCGCTCCCAGGTGTCCAGGGCGCGCTGGTGTGCGGAGGAGGCGCCGAGCTGGATGTCGAACCGGCCGTAGAGGGCCTGGTGGTCGGCGACGTGTGTGTGCAGGAGGGTGTCCGCCGAGTGGCGGGCGGCGGCGCGGACCTTGGTGCGGGCGAGAGCCTCGGGGTCGAGGGAGGGGTTGCGGTAGTGGGTGGAGGCGTCGGGCGCGTAGTCGGTGCCGCCGCTGACCACCACGGTCAGGTCCCTGCATCCGGAGAAGGTGACGCGGGTGCCGTCGACGCGGACGGTACCGCCGCTGCCCTGTGCGGTGACCGCCGCCCCGTACCGCAGTCCGTTGGGGAAGGAGCCCGCGAAGGAGGTGGCGCTCGACGCCTTCTCGCCGTGTGTGCCTTCGAGGGTCAGGGTGCCGGTGTAGCGGCCGCCGCCGTTCTGGGTGAAGTGCAGGACCACGGCGTCGTCGGGGCGGCTGGCGAACAGCTGCCTCTGGTACGTCACTCCGGCGCGGACGTACGAGGTCGTCACCACACCCTGGGCGAGGTCGAGGGTGCGGCGGTAGCCGGAGACGGCACCCAGGTCGTGCTCGGGGAGGTCGACGGTGAGCCGGGCGAGCAGGGTGAGGGAGCCGAAGTCCTCACGGCCGTAGGGGAACTGGCCGTCGGAGTCGAGGGTGTCGTTGAGGCCGCCGGTCCACATGGTGGCGTCGGTGATCAGGAGGAGTTCGCGGCCCGGGTCGTTGCCGGCGAGGGCGCCGAGCCGGCCGTTGCCGACGGGCAGGCCCTGTTCGATCATCGAGTGCTCGTCGGCCGGGGCCTGCCACCAGAGCCGGTCGCGTGCGGAGGTCGTGGCGGTGGGGGCGCCGAGGGGCCGCTGGGGTGCGGCGGTGGCGGTGAAGGCGGGCAGTGAGGCGACGGCTCCGGTGGCCGCGGCGAGCGCGAGGAAGCCGCGTCTGCTGGGCGGATTCTCCATGGCGGGCTCCGATTACTGGCGCGGGGTGGAGGGGACGTCGATGCGGTCGATGTCCGGCGCGTAGTCCGAACCACTGTCGAAGGTGAGTGTGTTGGCGCCCGCCTTCAAGGTCACGGGCACATTCACCGTCTCTACGCTTCCCCAGTCGCCGGTGGAGGGGAACTTGTGGCGCGCTCCGCTGCCGGAATTGGCGGAAATGTTCACCGAGCGGGCGTCGCCGCTGACGTAGGCGACCTTGATCAGATAGGTGCCGGGTTTGTCGACGACGATGTCGTTGAAACGGAGCTTGCCGCCGAGGTAGAGGTTGCCGACCTTCTTGCCGTCCGAGCAGCTGGAGCAGTCGGCGACGGAGGCGTTGCCGCTGAGCGTGTTGCCGGCGGACTCGGCCTCGTGGCCGGTGGTGTGCAGGGCGCTGCCGTGCGGGGTGACGGTGAACAGGCGGGAGCCGTGGGCGGGCAGCGCTTCGGTGATCTTGTTCTTGTAGGAGCCCAGGTTCTCGTGGTTCCACAGGTCGCGGACGGCACCCTTGCCGGTGAAGCCGAGGGCGGTGAAGTCGGCGGTGACGGCGGCGGGGGCGTCGGCGAGGTTGAAGAGGGCGACGGTGTAGCTGCCGTCGGGGTTCTTCGCGGCCCACACCTGCTGCGGGTCGGAGGGGGTGAGGGGCCGGGCGGGCTCGGTGCCGCCCTGGTTGACGGCGATGACCTCGCGGTTGGTGAGGAGCTTCAGGCCGTAGTCGTCGAGCCTGGTGAGGTCGTCGCCGGTGTAGAGCGGGGACTTGGCGATGGCCCACAGGGTCGCGTAGGTCTGCCGCTCGGCCTTGGTCAGGCCGTCCATGGCGCCGTTGCCGACGTCGAGGGAGTCCAGGTCGTTCCAGCCGCCGGGGCCGGCGTGCCTGGTCCAGCCGGGGGTGTCGTCGAAGCGGTCGTCGACGGAGTTCTCCCAGCTGACGAGGGTGTTGCAGTAGCACTCGACGTCGGTGTCGAGGCGCCAGCCGTTGGAGTACTTCTTCCAGTCGGCGGCGTGCCCGATGTCCAGGGACCAGGAGATCTCCAGGTGGACGGGCCGGCCGGTGGCGGCTATCGCCTTCTGCAAGGCGGCCACGTCGGCAACGTTGTCGTAGTTGTCGCCGCTCTTGAAGGAGCCGGGGCCCACGCCGTCGAGCTTGAGGAAGTCGTAGCCCCAGTCGGCGAGCGCCTGGGCCTGGGAGTCCACGTACTTCTGGGTGCAGGGTCTGGAGAAGTCCAGCTTGTAGGCGCTGTCCCAGCCGTTGGTGGTGCGCAGGTCGCCGTAGACGATGTCGGCGGTGGTGCAGCCGTCGGCGTGCCAGATCGGCGCCTTGCCCTCGCCGTAGGCCTCCTTCTCCAGGCCGACGGGCAGGTAGATGCCGGCCTTGAGGCCCTTGGCGTGGATGTGGTCGGCGACCGCCTTCATGCCGTGCGGGAAGCGGACCGGGTCGGCCTGCTGGCGCGCGTACGCGTCGAATTGCGGCTTCCAGGTCTTGTCCCGCCACCACCCGGAGTCGATGTTGACGTACTCGTACCCGTACGTCTTCAGCTTGGCGGCCAGGGCATCGGTCTGCTTCAGGACGTTCGTCTCGGTGAGGTAGCTGTAGTCGCCGTCGGGGTTGAGGCCCGGGTACTTGGACGACTGCATGCTCCAACTGGACCATCCCATATAGGGCTTGGCGGCCAGGGCCGGCGAGGTGTCGGCGTGGGCGGCGGCCGGGGCGATGGTGGCGAGGCCCGCCGTGAGGGTCATGGCGACGGTGGCTCTGAGCCCGCGTGCGGGCAGGACGGAGTACGAGGGTGACCGCATGGGCCGTACCTCCTGGGTGGGTTCGGGTCGGGGCCGTTCAGCCCTTTCCGCTGCTGGGGGTCGAGGTGATGAAGGACTGGATAGCGGCAGCCGCGGCGCCGCGCGCCCACTCCTCGAACGGGAGCGGGCGGGTCTGTACGTCGCACCGTGCGGCCGAGCCGAAGGCGGCCGCGGTGAACGCCTCGCGGATCTGATCGGCGAAGAGGTCGTAGGCGGCCAGGCCCTCGCCGGAGATGATCACGCGCTCGGGTCCGAACAGGTTGGCCACGGTGGCGATGCCCCGGCCGATGGCCTCGCCCGCCCGTGCGTATACCTCGCGGGCCCCGGAGACGCCCTGGTGGGCGAGGGCCAGTGCCTCGGCACTGTCGGTGACGGGACGGCCCGTCACCTCCCGGACGCGGGCGACGAGTGCGGCGTCCCCGGCGATCGCCTCCACACAGCCGCGGTTTCCGCAGTGGCAGGGCGGGCCGGCCGGGTCGATGACGACATGGCCGATCTCGCCCGCCACGCCGTGCGCGCCCGCGACCACCCGTCCGTGGACCACGAGTCCGCAGCCGATGCCCGCGCCGACGGTCACCACGGCGAAGTCGCTCAGGCCCGCTCCGGCGCCGAACCACTGCTCGGCGACGGTCAGCGCGCGCACGTCGTTGTCGACGGTGACGGGCAACCCGCCTGCCGTTGCGGCGAGTTCGGCCAGTGGTACGTCCCGCCACTCCAGGAAGGGCGAGTAGCGCACCACGCCCTCGGCGCGGTCGACGTCGCCCGAGACGGCGATGCCGAGCCCGAGGACCGGGGCGCCCGCCTGGGCGGCGTGGCCGAGGAGGTCCTGGACAAGGTCCGCGACCGAGGCCAGGACCGTGCGGGGTGCCCGGTCCGGCAGGGGCGCACGGCGGGCGAGGCGGATCTGGCAGCACAGGTCGGTCAGTACGGCGATCAGCTCGTCGCCGGTCACCTTGACGCCGATGAACAGCGCTCGTCCGCCGTTGACCCGGACCTGATGGGCGGGCCGGCCGAGGGCGGGGCGGGCCTCCTCGTCGGCGCCCTCCACCAGATAGCCGGCCTCCAGCAGGGGGCGGACGGCCTTGGTGACGGCGGCCGGGGACAGCCCCGCACGGCGTCCCGCCTCCAGGCGGGTCAGCGGGCCGTGGGACAGGACCGTCGTGAAGACCTGCGAGGCGGCCGGCGTGTGGGCCGGGAACGTCTCGGCGGCGGGGGTCGAGCGCATGGCCGGGAACCTATGGCCATTATTTTCCACTGTCAATAAAAGAAACAGGGGTGGTTGCAGGGGCAGTTGCCGACCTGCGGTTCCCTTCCGGACGGGCCTCTTGCGGACATGCGGATGCCCCGCGCGAGGCGGGGCATCCGGTGGTGCTGGTGTGCGCTGCCGTCCGTCAGTGGCGGGCGGCGGGCGTGTTGGCGGCGGTGACGTTGACCGCGGCCCACGCCTTGTCCACCGTCTTGTACTCGTTGCTGCTCGCGCCGTACAGGTCCTTGGCCGCCTTCAGCGTCGCGGCACGCGCGCCGTGGAAGTCGGTCGTGGAGACCATGTAGCGGGTCAGCGCACGGTAGAAGATGGCCGTGGCCTTGGTGCGGCCGATGCCCTTGACCGTGGCGTGGTTGTAGGTCGGCGAGTCGTACTTGACGCCGTTGATCGTCTTCTTGCCGCTGCCCTCCGCCAGGAGGTAGTAGGCGTGCGAGGAGACACCGGAACCGGCGTGCACCTCGGTGTAGTAGGTGTCCGGGGACCAGTAGTCGATCGTGCCCTCGAGCTTGTCGAGCGACGGGTGGTCCAGGCGGCGCAGGAACTTCTGCGACAGGCCCAGCTTCTCACCGACCAGGTAGTCCGCGGTGTCCTTGGAGTTCTTGGCGTAGAACTCGACGTTGGAACCGAAGATGTCCGCGAGCGACTCGTTCAGCGAGCCGGGCTCGCCGTACTGGTTGCCGTCGGCGTCGACGAAGGTCGGCTCCAGCTTCGCGGTCGCCTCCACCACGCCGTGGGTCAGCTCGTGACCGGTGACGTCGAGGACGACGAGCGGCTTCTTGAAGACCTGGCCGTCGCCGTCGCCGTACAGCATGCAGTTGCAGGTCGGGTCCCAGAAGGCGTTGCCGACCTTCTTGCCCCAGTGGACCATGCCCTGGGCGGCCTTGCTGTTGTTGGCTATGCCCTTGCGACCGAAGGTGCTCTTGTAGAAGTCCAGGGTCTTGGTGATGCCGTACTGGGCGTCCGCGGCGGCACTGGCACGGCTGGTGGTCTTGCCGTTGCCCCACACGTTGGTCGTGTTGGTGAACTTCGTGCCCGCGCTGAACTTCTCCGTGTACGAACCCTTGGCGTCCCGCGTCTCGGTGCCGTACCGGCTCGGGTCCTTGAGCTGGTAGTGGCCACGCGAGGTCGCCGTGGTGGTCAGGCCGACGCTGCCCACGAAGAGGGTCTTGCCGGTGCCCTTGGCGGTCGCCGGGTAGTGCGTGGCACCGGAGACACCCGAGCCGAGCAGGCCGGCGGCGGCGGAGCCGGTGCCGATGGCCGGGTCGGCGGTCTCGCCGCGCTCGCGCAGCGCGTCGAGCAGCTTCGGCGACAGGAACTCGTCCGCGTCGGGCGTGTTGCTGCGCACCTTGCCGGTGAGGGCGTCGATGACAACGGTGCTCGAGGTGCCGTTGTCGGTCACCGTCACCTGGTAGGCGAGGGCGGAGGCGCCACCGCGGGCGTCCACCACCAGCTCGGCGCTGCCCGCGTCGCCCTTGGCGGCCTGGGCGGCCTTCGCAGCGGCCTGGGCCGGGGTCAGCTTGGCCTCGGCGGCGGCCGGCTTGACCGCCTCGCCGGCCGCACGGGTGACACCCGTGAAGGCCAGCTGCCGGTTCAGGTGGACGACGAGGTCGCCACCGAGCACCGGCATTCCGTTGTGCGTGCGGACGAAACGGACGTGGCGTGCGCCCTCGGGGTCGATCATCACGTCCTGGGCGTGGAGTTCGTCGCCCTTCGAGACGCCCGCCGCCGCGGTGTGGGCGAAGGCCGCGCTGCGCGCCGCCTCCACCACCAGCGTGGCAGTCGTGGCGGCGGACGCGGCGGACCGCTCCACCCCCGTGGAGGGACCCGCGAAGGCCGTGCCGGCCAGGCCCGTGGCAGCCGTCGTCACCGCGACGGCGACCGCCACGCTGCGTATGTGCGGTCTACGCAATCTGATCAGGGTTCCTTCGTTCGAAGGCGGCCGGGATCAACCAACCGCCTTGACACATGGCGCCGTTGGACGCCACGGGGGCTGGTCTGGCCCCCGGGGAGAACCCTTACGGATCGGTCATGCGCACGTAAAGCCGGAATGATCCATTTCGCGGTTTTCTATGACAATCCTTTACGAATGCCTGCCACAGAGTGATCACGAGACGACCAACTGTGTGTCGACTGTGGAGACGTTGCCTCAATCCCCTAGGTTCCAAGGCCGGAATGTGACCGATGTCGCATCAAAAACCGTGTGGACGGGAGTGAGAGCCGGATGGTCTCAGCAAGGGTGGGCAGGGGCGCGGTGCTCGGAGCGGTCGTGCTGTCGATGCTCGCGGTCCCGGCGCGAGCCGCTACCGCAGAGGGGGACACCCCCGCGCCGGCGGCGCTTCCGGCGCCCGACACCACGGGCCTGGCCGGGGTGCTGCGCTCGGCTGTGTCGCAGGGGGCGCCCGGCGCGCTGGCCCTGGTCGACGACGGCGGCACGACGTACCGGCTCACCCAGGGCGTCGCCGACCGCCGCACACGTCAGGACATCAGCACGGACGACCGCTTCCGCGTCGGCAGCGTCACCAAGTCCTTCTCGGCCGTCGTCCTGCTGCAACTGGCCGAGGAGCACCGGGTGGACCTGGACGCCCCGGTCAACCGCTACCTGCCCGGGCTGCTGCCGGACGACCGCATCACGGTCCGGCACATCCTGAGCCACCGCAGCGGCCTGTACGACTACACCGAGGACATGTTCGCCGCCAGCGTGTCCGGCTTCGAGGCGGTACGGAACAAGGTCTACACCTACCGGCAGCTGGTCGAGCTCTCCCTGAAGAAGCCGCGCACCAATGCGCCCGGCGCCGCCTACTCCTACTCCAACACGAACTTCGTCGTCGCCGGCCTGCTCATCGAGAAGCTCACCGGGCACCCCGTGAAGACCGCGTACGAGGACCGCGTCATCAAGCCCCTGAAGCTGCGCGACACCTTCTACGTCCACCCCGACACCAGGATCCCGGGCCGGTACGCCCGCGGCTACCTCACCCCGGACACGACAGGCGCCGAGCTGGTCGACTCGACCGCCCAGACGGTGTCGTGGGCGCAGAGCGCGGGCGCGATCATCTCCAGCGCGGGGGATCTGAACACCTTCTTCTCGGCGCTGCTCGGCGGGAAGCTGCTCACCGAGGAACAGCTCGCGGAGATGGAGCGTTTCACGCGGATCGACAGCACGACGTCGTACGGGCTCGGGCTCAGGCGCCGCGACCTGTCCTGCGGGATCTCGGTTTACGGGCACACGGGGACGGTCCAGGGCTACTACACGTACGCGTTCGCCACGAAGGACGGCAAGCGCAGTGTCACGGCTCTCGCGAACACCTCCAACAACGGGAAGGTGCTGAACACGCTGGCGGGGGTGCTGGAATCGGCGTTCTGCGGCAAGAAGAGCAAGGCGCGGCCGGAGGCGGCCGTGGTGGAGCGGAACCTGGATGTGGCCCCGGCGTCCGTGTGGGGCCGGGGCATCGGTCCGGCGGGGCTGAGGGCCGCTCGCCTGCAAGCTCCCTGAATCCCGCGGCGGGAACTCGTACGCCCCCGTCGCGCGTTCCCCGCGGTGTGATGAGTGAGCTGGTCCCCGGGGGGAATCTGGCCCTGCCCGGTGGTGCGCTGAAGCTGCGGGTGGCCGGGCCCTTCGATGTGTCCGCCCTCGTCACGGACGGGGGCGGCAAGGTCGGCGGAGACGGCGACTTCGTGTTCTACAACCAGCCGGACGCGCCGGGGATCCGACTGCGCGGCGACACCCTCGCCGTCGACCCGGCGCGGCTGCGCCCCGGCGCCCTGCGGGTCACGGTGGCGGTCAGCACGGCCGAGCCCGGCACGCCCCTCGGCCGGCTGCCCGCACCCCGGCTCGACGTCACCGACAGCGGCGGCCGTCCGGTGGCGCGGTTCGCCCCGCCACGCCCCGGGAGGGAGTCCGTCCTGCTCCTCGCCGAGCTGTATGCGCGGGGTCCGGCCTGGAAACTGCGGGCGGTCGGGCAGGGGTACGCCGACGGGCTGGCGGGCCTGGCCCGCGACTTCGGGGTGAACGTCGCGGACGACGGCCCGCCGCCGACGCCCGCACCGGATTCCGGCGGCTTCCTCGGCCTGGTCAACGCCGCCCGTGCGCAGGCCGGTTCCCCTGCGGTGTCGGTCGACCCACGGCTCGCCTCCGCAGCCCGGGCGCACGCCTTCGCGATGGCCGCCGCCGGGCGGCTCACCGCCGAGGGCCCGGACGGCGTCTCGGTCCACCAGCGGACGGCGGCCGCCGGGTACGCGTACGTCACCGTCGGCGAACACCTCGTATCGGGACCGCGCACTCCGGACGAGTTCGTGGCCTACTGCCTGCGCACCGGCCAGTCCCGGGGCACGCTCCTGGACCCGGCCTTCGTCCACGTCGGCCTGGCCCACGCCGACGCGGGCGACCGGTACTGGACCGCGCTGTGGGCGGCGCCCCTCACTCCGGGCGCGGCGGCCCGGACCGCCGCGGAGGTCGTCGCGCTGACCAATGCCGAGCGCGCGCGGGCCGGACTGCGTCCCCTGGCGGCCGACCCACAGCTCACCCGGGCCGCGCAGGCGCACTGCGCGGACATGGTGGCCCGCGACTTCTACGCGCACACCTCCCCCGACGGCTCCCAGCCCTGGGACCGGGCCGCCGCCGCGGGCTCCCGCCGGCGCACCATCGGCGAGAACATCGCGTGCGGACAGCGCTCCCCCGCCGAGGTGGTGGAGGGCTGGATGAACAGCCCGGGCCATCGCGCAAACATCCTCAAACCGGACTTCACGCACATCGGCGTCGGCTACGCCGGAGGCGGCCGGGCGGGCACCTACTGGGCCCAGCTGTTCGGTGGCTGAACGGGCACGGTCCGTGATCTTGGCGGAACGACACCTTCCGGGACACCATGCCCCGCATGAAGGGTGACCTCTTTTCCAGTCAGCACATGGTGCAGCCGGCCGTGGAGCCGGGCATGACCATCGAGAACGCCAAGTGCATCAAGTACGCGGTGAACGGCGAGATGTACGCCCGCCAGGGCGCGATGATCGCCCACCGCGGCGGCCTCCAGTTCGAGCGCAAGGGCCAGGGCGTGGGTGGCATGCTCAAGCGTGCGGTCACCGGCGAGGGGCTGCCTCTGATGGCCGCGCGCGGACAGGGCGAGGTCTGGTTCGCGCACGAGGCACAGAACTGCTTCATCGTCGAGGTGGAGCCGGGCGACCAGTTCACCGTCAACGGCCGCAACGTCCTGTGTTTCGACGCCGCGCTGTCGTACGAGATCAAGACCGTGAAGGGCTCGGGCATCGCCGGCGGCGGCCTGTTCAACAGCGTGTTCAGCGGGCACGGCCGGCTCGGCCTGGTCTGCGAGGGCAGCCCCCTGGTCATCCCGGTCTCGGCCCAGCAGCCGGTGTACGTCGACACCGACGCCGTCGTCGGCTGGACCGCGCACCTGCAGACCTCCCTGCACCGCTCCCAGTCGATCGGCTCGATGCTGCGCGGCGGCTCCGGGGAGGCCGTGCAGCTGATGCTCCAGGGCGAGGGTTTCGTCGTGGTGCGGCCGAGCGAGGCGACACCGCAGAAGGCTCAGCAGCACTGACGCCTCGTGAGGTGATCTGCGCCTCACAGGCAACCCCTCTCGCCGTAGCGGCGTCTTGACCGACAACAGACCAAGCCCTGGCCCCCGGGCCAGGGCATGTTTTCGGCGTGCTATACACACCATGTATACACATCGTGTATAGAAAGGGATGCATGTACGGCAAGGCTTTCGCCCCGGAGTACCAGGGCGCCCTCACCACCCTGTCCGTGAACTCCTCGCTGGTCGATGTACTGGCCGAGGGCACCGAGCGGCTGCGCGAGGCCGAGCGGTCGGGCCGTCCCGACGAGGCGGCCCGCTGCGGACTCGCCGTCGCCGAGGCGCACCGGCGTCTCGGTCAGGTGCGGGACGCCGACCGGGCCTGGAAGGCGAGCTACCGGTCCGCCCGGGAGGCCGGGGACACGGCCGCGATGGCGTGGGCGCTGTGGAGCGGCGGCACCCTCGCCCGGCAGCGCGGGGCGTTCCCGTTGGCCTGGCGGTTGCTCGGGCTCGCGGCCGAACTCGGCGAACGGGGCGGCGACATCGTTGTCCGCGGCTACTCGCTCGCGGGCCTCGCGGAGACCGGTCGCATCCAGGGCGACTACGACGCGGTCGGCCGGCTGCACGAGCAGCTGCTGGCCGAGGCCCGCAGGCGCGGAGAGGCCCGCCACACGGTGTGGGCGCTGGAGGGCATCGCGCAGATGCACCGCAACACCGGGCAGTACGACAAGGCGTACGCGCTCTTCGAGGAGGCGGCGGAGATAGCCGAGCGGGCCGAGGACCGGCGCGGCCACGCCTGGGCGCTGCGCGGGCTCGCCGACGTCCTCTCGGTCCGCGACGGGAACACCGAGCGGGCGCTGGAGCTGCTGGCGCGGGCCGAGGCGAGCTGCCAGGCCATGAACCTGTCCAGCGCGCTCGCCTACAACCACAAGATGCGCGGCAACGTCTTCTACCGCGCGGGACGTTACCGCGAGGCCCGGGACCTGTACGAGCTGGCCCTGGAGGAGTTCCGCGCGATGAGCGAGGCGCGCGGCGAGGCGCTGGCCCGGCTGGGCCTCGCCAAGTCGCTGGCCCACCTCGGCCGCGACCGCGCCGAGACGGCGGCCGAACTCGCCGACCTCGCCCGGGTGCTGGAGCGCAGCGGACTCAGGCACGCACGGGCGATGGTGACCCGGGCGCAGGCGGAGTTCGGCCTGGCAGCGGAGGTCGTACGGTGACCGCGTTCCCCTCGGCGGTGCAGGCACCGCCCTCGGCCCCGGAAATCCTCGACCGCTGCCGGGAGTCGGTGCGCCCCGCGCTGGCGGAGGCGGTGGGGCGGCTGCATCCGTGGGTGGCCGAGATGGCCGCGTACTCCTTCGGCTGGTGCGAGGTCGGCGGCGCGCCCGCCGCCGCGCCGGGTGGCAAGGGCGTACGGCAGGCGCTGGCGGTGCTCGGCGCCCGGGCGGCCGGCGCCGACGGGCGGGCCGGGGTTCCGGCGGCCGTCGCGGTGGAGCTGGTGCACGCCTTCTCGCTGCTCCACGACGACATCATGGACGGTGATGCCACCCGGCGCCGCCGCCCCGCGGTATGGAAGGCGTACGGCACCGGTCCCGCGGTCCTCGCCGGTGACGCCCTGTTCGCGCTGGCCGTGGAGACCCTCGCCGTCGCGCCGGGCGGCGCCGGTGCCGTACGGCTGCTCTCCGCGGCCCTGGCCGATCTGGTGCGCGGGCAGGCCGACGACCTGCTGTTCGCCGCGCGGCCCTTCGGCGGGCCGGAACGGGTCACGCCCGAGGAGTACCGGGTGATGGCGGAGCACAAGACGGGCGCGCTGCTGGGCTGCGCCGCGGCCCTGGGAGCCGCGCTCGGCGGGGCTCCCGAGCCGGTCGTGGCCGCACTGGACCGCGCCGGGCGGCATCTGGGCATCGCCTTCCAGCTTGTGGACGACGTGCTGGGCATCTGGGGCGACCCGGCCGTCACCGGCAAGCCGGTGGGCGGCGACCTGCGGGAGCGCAAGAAGACCTTCCCGGTCCTGGCCGCGCTCGGCTCCCCCGCCGCCCGCCGCCTGCCCGCGCTCCTGGACTCCCCCGGGCGGACCACGGAGGCGGCCGCGCTGATCGAGGAGGCGGGCGGCCGTACGGCGGCGCTGGCCGAGGCCCGCACCCACACCGCCGCCGCGCGCGCCCTGCTCGCACAGCTGCCGTCGGCCGACGGCGCCGCCGACGAGTTGCTCCGCCTGCTGGACTTCCTGGTGGGCCGGGACCTCTGAATCCGTGTTGACCTTGGGCGGCCCGGCGGGTCAGGGTGCCAGCGGCGCGGTCTCCAGCCCCGCGTCGGGAAGGTGAACCACCTTGATCGGCATCTCGGACATCGAAGCCGCCGCGGAACGGATCGCCGGACACGTCGTACGGACACCGACCGTGCCGAGCCCCGGCCTCACGGCACTGCTCGGCGTCCCCGTCACGGCCAAGCTCGAACTGCTCCAGCGCACCGGCTCGTTCAAGGCGCGCGGGGCGACGGCCAAGCTGCTGTCGCTGAGCGAGCCCGAGCGGGCGGCCGGCGTGGTCGCGGTCAGCGGCGGCAACCACGGGATCGCCCTCGCCGTGATGGCGGCGGCCCTCGACGTGAAGGCGACCGTGGTCATGCCGCGCACCGCGCCGGCGCGCTCCATCGCACTGGCCGAGGAGGCCGGGGCGTCGGTCCGGCTGACCGACGGTATGGGCAGCGCCTTCGAGCTGGTCCTCCGGCTGCGGGACGAGGGGCTGACCCTGGTCCACCCGTTCGACGATCCGGTCGTGATCGCCGGACAGGGCACCGTGGGACTGGAGTTCGCCGAGGACGCGCAGGAGCTGACGGACGTGATCGTCAGCATCGGCGGCGGGGGCCTGATCGCCGGGGTGGCGGCCGCGCTGCGCGCCCGGCGCCCGAAGGTGCGGGTGTGGGGTGTGGAGACGGAGGGCGCGGAGGCCATGTCCGCCGCGCTGCGGGCGGGCGGTCCGCTGCAGGTACCGGTGTCCTCGCTCGTCACCACGCTGAGCGCGCCGTCCGTGTCCCAGCTGACGTACGACCATGTGTCCGCACTGGTCGAGGAGGTCCTGGTGGTACCGGACCGGGAGGCCGTGCAGGGCTGCCTGGACCTCGCCGACCGCGCCAAGCTGTGGACGGAGCCGGCCGCGGGCTGTCTGCTGCCGGCGGCCCGGCAGGTGGTGGAGCGGGCCGGTGAGAGCGCCCGGGTGGGGCTCGTGGTGTGCGGGGGCAATGCGACCCCCGGCGATCTCTTCGGCTGGGCGGACCGGTTCGGGCTGCTCTGAGCGTACCCGCGCACCCGGGTATTTACCGTCGGTTACCCGCAGGTCGATGCCCGGTCGCGCACCCTCTTCCCAAATTCGCAAGCGCTTTCGACGAGTTGAATAAAAGGCAGAAAAGGCGCCGGAGTTGCGGTTTCTTTGAACGCACCCCGGCGTACCCCGCGTACCTCTGGGAAAGGTCGAATCAGGGGTTTTCAGCGAGGGATGACCATGGTCAAGGCGCACGTCTCCGCACACGAGTTGGTCGCCGGCCGGTACCGGCTCCTCGAAGTCTTCGGGCGGGAGACGAACCGGCTGTGGTGGTACGCGGAGGACGTGACGGCGAACCAGCCCCGCCTGGTGGCCCAGACCGCCCTGCCGGAGACCTCCGACGCGGACACAGTGCGCCGCGCCACGGCCCGGGTCGTGCGGACCTCCGAGATCATGCGGCTCCTGTGCCCCGGCCGGGCCGCCACCGTCGTCGACGCCGTCGTGGAGGCGGGCACCCTGTGGACGGTCACGGAGTGGAACGACGGCACGCCCCTCGGTGAACTCCTGGACCGCGAGGGCCCGTTCAACCCCGTACGGGCGGCGCGGATCGGCCTCGACATCCTCGAGGTGCTCCAGTCCGCGCACGACGAGGGCATCACCCACGGCGAGCTGAGCCCCGGCCAGGTCTTCGTCCGGGACGGGGGCCCGGTCGTGGTGGCCGGGTTCGGACTGGCGGGCGCGACCCTGGCGCCGAGGCTCACGGCACCGTCGTACGCCTCTCCGGAACAGGCACGCGACGAGCGCATCGGGCCGGCCGCCGACCTGTGGGCGCTAGGCGCGATCCTCTACACGATGGTCGAGGGACGCCCTCCGTTCCGCGACCGGGGCCGCCCCGACGCCACCCTGAAGGCCGTGGACCAGCTACCCCTGCGCACCCCGCTGCGCACCGGCCCACTCACCCAGGCCGTCCAGGGGCTGCTGCGCAAGGACTCCCGGGAGCGGCTCACCCGGCCGGTGGTGCGCGAGGCCCTGACCCGGGCCCTCGACGAGGACGCCGCCGCGGACCGTTGCGCCGCGCCCGTGCCCCGGCTGCGCAGCGCCTATGCCGCCGTACTGCAGGCCGGTCAGGGGCGGAGCAGACGGCTGATGGTGGCCGGGACCGCGCTGGCCGTCGTCACCGTCACGGCTGCCGTCCTGGCCGCGACCCACCACCTGCCCGGCACCTCCACCGCGGCCGCGCCGCCCCGGCCCACCGCCACGGCCGTCCCACCGGTCGACGGCACCGGGAACGACACCCCGAGCCCGAGCCCGAGACCGACCGGCCCCAGCGCCTACCCGCCCCCGGCCCTGCCTGCCGGATACCACCGCTACACCGCACCGGAGGGCTTCTCCGTTGCCCTGCCCGACGGCTGGAAGCGGCTGGCCACCACGCGCGCGGCCGACGGCGCCTACCGCGTCACCTTCGGCACGGGCGGCGAGGCATCTGCTCTGGCCGTCACCTACAGCGAGCGCGTCGGTCCGGACCCGGTCGCCGTGTGGCGGGACGACGTCGAACCGGATCTGGCGCGGCTCCCCGGCTACCACCGGATCGGAACCGTCCGGGCCACCACCTACCAGGGGCACAAGGCCGCCGACCTGGAGTGGCTGGCCGGGTCCGGCGAGGCACGGGTGCACACCTTCGGACGCGGCTTCCTGCTCGACGGCGGGCACGGCTTCTCCCTGCGCTTCACCACACCGGCCGGGACCTGGGACGACTCCGCCAACCGGCTCGCGCAGAAGACCTTCCTGCAGACCTTCCGCGAACCGAAGAGCTGACCGGGGCCGTCAAAGCACCGCCTATGGACCCATATAGGCTTTCTGGCTGCACCCGCGCGCCGAGTGCGGTCCCACCCCGCCATGCCTCCAGGAGAGTCATCCGTGACCCTTGCGATCGACCCGTCCGAGACGTCCGCACCCACCGCGGTACCCCTGTCCGACCTCGTGGCGCGGGACGCACGCGAGTTCGGCGTCTACGCGCGCACCGGAGGCTGGACGTTCGCGCTGATGGTGGCGCGCAGCGTGCGGCCTGGCGGTCAGGCCGCCGGTGAGACCCCGAAGGTGTCGGCGAAGGGGTTCGCGGAACTGGCCGGCTGCTCGCCCGAGCGGGTCATGCGCTACTACAAGGCCTGGGACCGCGCGGCGGACGACGGTCTCGTCCCGCACTTCGAGGCGCTGGCCCCGGGCCAGGAGGTGGAGCTGCCTGACGCCGACGTGTGGCTGAGCTACTACGTCTCCCGCAACAGCGCCGCCTCCGAGCGCGGCACCGCCATCGCGCAGGCCGCCGAGGCCGAGGGCATCCGCCCCACCAAGGCCCTGGAGGTCGCGGAGAACCCCACCGCGCTGCGCGCCGCCATCCTCGCCGACCCCTCCACCGCCCGGGCCGCCCGCTCCGCCCTGCTGGACCGGCTCAAGGAGGACCCGGACCTGCAGGGCGAGCTGGCTCGGGACGTCGTACGCACGGACGACCTGAAGAAGGCGGTGGCGAGCGAGAGCCGCGCGGCCGACCGGATCGGCTACGTCCGGCAGATCGCCGAGTCCGGTCAGATCAGGACGCCGGCCGGACAGACGGTGGACGCGCCCGCCGAGCTGCGCGAGGAGGCCGAGCGGCATCTGTCGCTGATCGACGAGCTGGAGGACGGCGAGGACACCGGCGGGTGGGCCACCGAGGCCTACGACACCATGAAGTCCCTCGTCGCCGAGACGGTCGAGGCCGACCCCGAACTGCGCGTCCAGGAGCGGCGGACGAAGTTCTACGGCAGCCTGCAGAAGGCGACCCGGGCGTTCGAGGAGCTGACCTTCGACGACGCCCAGGACTTCTACGAGGACGACATGGTCCAGCGCCTGGAGGAACTCCAGCAGGCCATCAGCACCTGCCTGACCGCGCTGCGCGGAGCCGGCGGAACCGGATCGCAGGGCTGAGCCGCCCGAGCGGGACACGGCCGAGATCCCCAGCGCGGGCTGAGTAGCGGTACTCATGTCCGCGCCCGCCGGCCGGCGCCACGATGGGGCTCCTTCGACTTCCAGGGCAAGGAGCCCCCGCCATGACCGCAGTGCACCCCGCCCCGCGCACCGCGCCGCGCCGTCTGCCGCCCGCCCTGTACGCGGGCGTGGCGGCCGTGGGCCTCGCCGTCTCGGCATGGCGTGCGCGACCGTACAACCTGGCTCCTGGAGACGGTCTGGGCGCTGGTCGGGCTGCCCCTCGTGGTGCTCGTCCGGCGGCGCTTCCCGCTGACCGGGCTGCTGTGCGGACTGCTGGCCGTGCACGCGCTGGTCCTCGCGGTCGGCGGCCACTACACCTACGCGCAGGTGCCGGCGGGCGACTGGGTGCGGGACACCTTCGGACTGTCCCGCAATCCGTACGACCGGTTCGGGCATCTGATGCAGGGCTTCGTACCGGCGCTCCTCGTACGCGAACTGCTCAGCCGTACCTCGCCGCTGCGCGGCAGCCGCTGGCTGGCCCCGCTCACCGTGTGCGCCTGCCTCGCCTTCAGTGCCTGCTTCGAGCTGCTGGAGTGGGCGGCCGCCGAGATCGGCGGGCACAGCGCCGACGCCTTCCTCGCCACCCAGGGCGATGTGTGGGACACACAGTGGGACATGTTCTGCGCCCTGATCGGCGCCGTGCTGTCGCTCCTGCTCCTCAGCAGGGTCCACGACCGTCAAATGGCGGCTCTGGAGGCCCGTACGGCCCGTACCGGCGGCTAGGGGGTGTCGTTCGGATCACCCCGGGTCCGCGACACCCGGCACGACACCTCGCCGCGTCGTCGCATCACCCGGGTACGCCCGGTACGCGGGTGATGCTCCGCCTTGCGATGCACCGCACCATGCGCCGCGGCCTGATCCCGGGGTGATCCACACGACACCCCCTACTCGTCCCGCGGACTGGTGTGCCGACGGCGCGCCCACAGCGGCAGGCCGTACCAGCACACCAGGTACCAGGCGACGACGGCCGCGACCAGCCAGGGCACATAGCCGTCGTTCGTGGCCACCCGGAGGATCAGCAGCAGGGACGAGGTCATGGTGGCGAGCAGCAGGACCAGGCCGACGTTCGTCATCCGGGCGGCCAGCCGCACCGCCCGGGGCTTGACCCGGCGGCCGGCGACCACACGGTGCAGGGAGACCGGCCCGATGAGGGCACCGGTCGCGCAGGCGCCCAGGACGACGGTCACGATGTAGATGAGCTGGTCGGTGTCCGACAGTCGCGCGAACTTCGGCTGGAAGACGACGGTCAGCAGAAAGCCGAACAGGATCTGCACGCCCGTCTGGGCCACCCGGACCTCCTGGATGAGCTCGCCCCACATCCGGTCGGCCCGCTCCTCCTCGGTCTCGTCGCGCCCCCTGCGCTGTGCGGCCTGCGTCATGCCGTGCGGGTAACCGTCCGGGCGTTCGTTCAAACGGGCCGCCCGGGCGCTACCAGCGGCTCTCGACCTGCTCCTTGATCCGGCGGTCGTACAGGTCGCGGATCGCGGTGACCGTCTCCCCGGGCAGCGGCGGCAGTTTGGCCGCGGCCGCGTTGGCGCGGGCCTGCTCCGGGTTGCGGGCGCCCGGGATCACCGTGGTCACTCCGGGCTGCTCGGTCACCCAGCGCAGGGCCAGCTGGGCCGGGGTGTACCCCTCGGGGGCGAGCGCGGCGAACTCGGCCGCCGCCTCGACGCCGGTCGCGTAGTCGACCCCCGAGAAGGTCTCGCCCTGGTCGAAGGCCTCGCCGTGACGGTTGTAGGTGCGGTGGTCGTCGGCGGCGAACACCGTGTCCTTGGTGTACTTGCCCGACAGCAGACCGGAGGCGAGCGGTACACGCGCGATGATGCCGACGCCGGCCTCCCGCGCCGCCGGGAGCACCTCGTACAGGGGCTTCATCCGGAACGGGTTGAGGATGATCTGCACGCTCGCCACGTTCGGCCGGGCGATCGCGGTCAGCGCCTCGGCGCAGGTCTCCACGCTCACGCCGTAGGCCGCGACGCGCTCCTCCGCCACCAGGGTGTCGAGGGCGTCGAACACCTCGTCCGAGGAGTACACCGGCGTCGGCGGGCAGTGCAGCTGCACCAGGTCGAGGCGGTCGACGCCCAGGTTGCGGCGGGAGCGGTCGTTCCAGGCGCGGAACTTGTCCAGGACGTAGTTCTCGGGGATCTGCTCGGCCCGGCGGCCCATCTTGGTGGCCACCAGCACATGGAGGTCGGGCCGGCTGCTCAGGAACGTGGCGATGGTCGACTCGCTGCGGCCGTCGCCGTACACGTCCGCCGTGTCGAAGAAGGTGACGCCCGACTCGGCCGCCGCCTCCAGGACGGTCAGGGCCTCCTTGTCGTCCACGTCGCCCCAGTCGGCGCCCAGCTGCCAGGTGCCGAGTCCGACGACCGATGCCCGCTGACCCAACCTGGCGATTACGCGTTCGTCCATGAGGTCAGTGTGTCACTCGGCCCCTCGTCCCGCGGAACGGATCGCTCCGGCGGGCGACCACGTGCCCTCTGCCCGCCGCGTTCCACAGGTCCGCGGGGACGCTGCCGACCGGCCCCGCGCCGGCAGGTGCATCAGGTACCGGGCGTCAACTGCTCCTGCACGACGGGCCCGTAGCGGTCCGCGATGGCGTCGATGCCGGTCTCGCGCAGGTGCGGGCCGCGCGCGATGCCGTACATCACGCCGAGGCCGAGGAGGCCGGCGACGGCGAGTTCGGCGCGCAGGCCCGCGTCGGGGCCGGTGAGCCGGCCGGCGAGGCGCTCGGTGACCTGGGCGCGGAAGTTGGCGCGCAGGACCTCACCGTGGTCGCCGTGCAGAGGTGCGAAGGCGATGCGCAGCAGCGGGTCGGCGCCGCGTTCGCGCTGACTGGCCAGCACATGGCGGACCATGTGACGGCCCAGGTCCGCCAGGGGCGCGTCGAGCAGGTCGTCGGCGTCGGTGTCGAAGGACATCACCCGGGCGAAGAGGGCGTCCTTGTTGCCGAAGTACTTCAGGATCAACGGCGCACTGACACCGGCCCGTTCGGCGACGGCCTTGAGGGTGATGTCGGCGTGCGCGTGCCGGGCCAACAGATGGCGGGCGGCCTTGAGGATGACCGCCTTGGTGGCCTCGGCGTCGCGGCGTGCGGGGGTTTCGGGGGCGGCTGCCCGGGGGCCGGATGAAGTGCTCACGGCACTCATGCTCCCTCCATAGCCTCGTCGCGGGCGCCCCGGGTGGCTCTCCGGGCGCGCCGGGTGGCGCCGGAGGGTCCGTCGCCGGGGATGGACAGGGCCGCGGCAGAGCCGGCCAGGGCGACCACGCCGGCCATCGAGAACGCCAGCAGATAGCCGTGCAGGGTCGGCACCGGAACGCCGCCGACGGGGCTGCTGTGGTGCACGAGGACAGCGGCGACGGCGGCGCTGGAGGCTGCCTGGCCGATGGTGCGCATCAGGACGTTGACCCCGTTGGCGGAGGCGGTCTGGGCGGCCGGTACGGCGCGCAGGATCAGGGTCGGGAGCGCGGAATAGGCGAGGGTGGTGCCTGTCGCCACCACCGTCGCACCCAGGATGATCATCCACAGGTCGCGGCTGTCGGCGATGCGCAGCGCGTAGCCGCAGGCGATGACGGCGGCGCCCAGGGCGAGGGTGATGCGCGGGCCGCGGGCGGCGGAGATGCGGGCGGACAGGGGCGAGAAGAGCAGCATGGTGACGCCGCCGGGCAGCAGGCACAGGCCGGTGGCGACGATGGACAGCCCGAGGCCGTATCCGGTGGCCTCCGGCGCCTGCACCAGCTGAGCGGTCACGAGCGAGTTGGCGTAGAAGGCGAACCCGGTCAGCAGGGCCGCCACATGGGACAGGCCGACGCGCGGCCGGGTGACCAGACGCAGGTCGACCAGCGGGCTCTCGCTGCGCAGTTGCTGCCACCACCACAGGGCGAGGACGGTGACGGCCGCGAGGAACAGGCCGAGGACCCGGGGACTGCCCCAGCCCCACTGGCCGCCCTGGGAGACGCCCAGCAGCAGGCACACCAGCCCGGCGGTCAGGCCGAGGGCGCCGAGGACGTCGAAGCGGCCGGGCTCCCGCACCGGGGACTCCTTGACGGCCCACCAGGTGGCGCTCACGCCGAGCGCGCCCAGGGCGCTGGTCAGCCAGAACATGGTGTGCCAGTCGGCGTACTGGACGACCAGCGCGGCGAGCGGCAGGCCGAGGGCGGCTCCGATGCCGACGGTGGAACTCATCAGCGCCACCGCCGATCCCCGGCGCTCCGGCGGGAGTTCGTCGCGCAGGATGCTGATCGACAGCGGGACGACGGAGGCGGCGGCGCCCTGGAGCGCGCGGGCCGCGATGAGCACGCCGATGTCGGAGGACAGGGCGCACATCACGGAGCCGACGGTCATCAGGGCGAGCGCGGCGATGAGCACCCTGCGCTTGCCGTACATGTCGCCGGCCCGGCCCAGCACGGGGGTGAGCACCGCCCCGGACAGCAGGGTCGCGGTGACCATCCAGGAGACGGTGGCCGCCGAGGCGTGGGTCAGCCGGGGCAGGTCGGGCAGGAGCGGTACGACCACGGTCTGCATGACGGCCATGAGGATGCCGCCCGACGCCAGCACCGGGATGGTGAGACGGTCCCGCAGCCGGGGCGCCGCCGCGGGGGTGTCGGGCGGCTGGGGTATCGGGGCGGGGTGGTCCATCGGCGCTCCTGTGGACGTCTCGGACAGCTCGGTGAACAACAATTCACCTTATCCAGTGAATAGCCATTCACCAAGATATTCCGTCCTCCTCCGCCCGGCCCGTCGGGCGATGTGCCACTCCGAGGCGGCCGGGCAGCCCCGCAGGAAGGGGTCGCGGACGCCGGCGGAGGCGGGCGCGAAGGGACCGGCGGCCAGCGCCTCGACCACGGCCGCCGAAGCCCCGGTCGAAGACCTCCGTCGGCAGCCGGTCGCAGGTGCGGGCGCCGTCCGCGGTCAGATGCGGTCTCGCCCGCCATGACGAAGGTTCCTTCGAAGAGCCCTCCGGAGATTCCTTCGGTGGGGGGGACGGCCGCTCGGGACGATGCGGAGCGCGGGAGCGCGTCAGCCGCGGTCGGCCGTCGAGCGGGCGTGCAGGGCGCGGGCCGCGGTGGGGCCCAGCCGGTGCTTGAGCCTGCGCAGGATCTGCAGCCTGCCGGCCGCCTTGTCGATGCCGTAGTAGAGCTGTGGCGGGACGTACGGCAGCAGTGGCGAGTGGCGCTGACCCAGCAGGGCGAACATGCGGTGCGGGGGCAGCTCGATGTACCGGGGCAGGTTCTCGTACCACTGGGCGCTGTAGCGGGCCGCGCTCTGCGCGGAGAGCAGTTCGGACCTGCGCCGCCGCTCGTAGGCGGCCAGAGCCGCGGGCAGGGTGGTGTGCTCGCGCAGGGCGGCGGCGAGGCACATGGCGTCCTCCAGGGCGAGGGTGGTGCCCGCTCCGATGGAGTAGTGGGTGGTGTGGGCGGCGTCGCCGAGCAGGACGAGGTTGTCGCGGTGCCAGGTGCGGTTGGTGAGGGTACGGAACCTCAGCCAGGGCGCACCGCCGGTCGAGGAGCGGCCGAAGAGGGGGTGGCCGTCAAGGATGCCGGCGAACAGCTTCTCCAGCAGCGCGAGCCCCTCCCCCTCGTCCGCGCGGTCAAGGCCGAGGCCGGTGAAGGTCTCCGGGGAGCACTCCACGACACAGGTGCTGTGCTCGCCGCTGCAGCCGTAGCCGTAGGCCCAGATCCAGCCGTGCCCGGTCTCCACGAAGGCGAAGGTGAAGGCGTCGAAGACCTTGCTGGTGCCGAGCCAGACGTAGTGGTTGCGGCCCTCCCGGAGCTGTACGCCGAAATGGTCGGCGTGGTGGGTGCGCAGAACGCTGTGGACGCCGTCGGCGGCTACGACCAGGTCGGCCTGTGGAGGTTCGGCGGCCGTGACCTCGCTCTCGAACTCCAGCCGTACGCCGAGGGAGCGGGCGCGCCCGGCGAGGATCCCGAGGAGGCGGTGGCGGCCGATGCCGTGGCCCTCGTCGCCGGGCTGCCGGGTCACCTGGTCGCGGACGTGGGCCACGCCGTGGTTCCAGCGGACCGAGCTCTGCTCGATGGCACGCGCGGACTCGGGGTCGTGGTCGTGGAGCCGGTCGAGCAGTCCGCGCCAGTACGTCACCCCCCAGCCGTAGGCCGAGCCCTCGGAGTTGCGTTCGTGGACGGTGACGTCGCGGGACGGGTCCTGCAGCTTGAGCAGGATGGCGAGGTACAGGCCCGCGGGCCCGCCTCCGACACAGGCTACCTTCACGCACACATCCCGGATGATTACTCAAGGTGGTCGACCGAAGTCGCACGGTAGCAGCACCACCAGGGGTGCGGCCGGACTTCCGGATCGCGTCAGCCTGGGGCGGTGACCCGCGCCACTCGGGCGAACCGTGGACGGGAAGGATCGCCGGAATCCCGGACACCCCGGCAAGGAATTCCCCGTTCCGCTACAGACCGACCTATCGGCACAGCAAGATCATCTTGCTTCAATCTTGCACGACATGTAGCCAATTGTCCGGATCACAGCCAACCGGTTGCGGGCGATTTCTTCCCCTCCCGGACGCCCCGGTAGGCATGCGGAGTCACCACTCGAACTCTCCTGCAGGAGGACCCGCATGCCCGAACTCAGCCGGCGCCGCACGCTCACCGCGGCGGCCGCACTCGCCGCCGCGGCCGGAGCCGCCACGCTCGTCGCACCGATCTCTTCGGCCGCCGAACACCAGCACGGCTCCCCGGAGTCCTTCGACGAGGTCTACAAGGGCCGCCGAATACAGGGTCGTCCGTCGAGCATGGGCGGTCACCACCACGAACACGGTGGCGGCTACTCCGTGTTCGTCGACGGGGTGGAGCTGCACGTGATGCGGAACGCCGACGGCAGCTGGATCAGCGTCGTCAGCCACTACGACCCGGTGCCCACGCCGCGCGCCGCCGCCCGTGCCGCGGTGGACGAGCTGCAGGGCGCCCCGCTGCTGCCCTTCCCCGCCAACTGACCGCCCCCGCAAGGACATCCGGAGCACCACGCACATGACCGTACGCAAGAACCAGGCCGTCCTGACCGCCGACGAGAAGCGCCGGTTCGTCGACGCCGTCCTCGAACTCAAGCGCAACGGGCGCTACGACGAGTTCGTCCGCACGCACAACCAATTCATCATGTCGGACACCGACTCCGGCGAGCGGACCGGCCACCGCTCACCGTCCTTCCTGCCCTGGCACCGCAGATTCCTGCTCGACTTCGAGCAGGCGCTGCAGTCGGTCGACCCCTCGGTCGCGCTGCCGTACTGGGACTGGAGCACCGACCGCACGGTCCGCGCCTCGCTGTGGGCACCCGACTTCCTCGGCGGCACGGGGCGCAGCAGCGACGGCCGGGTCACGGACGGCCCGTTCGCCGCGACCGGCGGCAACTGGACGATCGGTGTGCGCGTGGACGGTCGCACGTTCCTGCGCCGCTCGCTCGGCACCGCGGTGCGCGAGCTGCCGACGCGTGCGGAGGTGGAATCGGTGCTGGCGATGCCGACGTACGACATGCCGCCGTACAACAGCGCCTCCGACGGGTTCCGCAACAACCTGGAGGGCTGGCGCGGAGCCAACCTGCACAACCGCGTCCATGTGTGGGTCGGCGGCCAGATGGCCACCGGGGTCTCCCCCAACGACCCGGTGTTCTGGCTGCACCACGCCTACATCGACAAGCTGTGGGCCGAGTGGCAGCGCCGGCACCCGGGTGCCGGCTATGTGCCGACCGGCGGGACGCCGGACGTCGTGGACCTCGACGACACGATGAAGCCGTGGAACGACGTGCGTCCGTCGGACCTGCTGGACCACACGAAGTTCTACACGTTCGACGCCTGATCAGCCCTCGGCGGTCCGGCACTCCGGATGGCCCCAGCCCTGCGCGTTCTTGGCGATCGGCTCGCCGGCCGCGTAGGAACGGCCGCACAGGCAGCGGCCGGGGAACTTCGCCTTGATGGTGCGGGAGGACGCTCCACCGCCGGTCTGCCGGGGCGCCTTCCGGCGCGGGGCAGCCGCCTTGGGCGTGTCGGGCGACGCCGGCGGCGCCGGGGAGCCCAGAGCGCTGCCGGCCGCCTCCTGGACCGAGGCCGCCTGGCTGGCCGCGCGGTCGGCGAAGTCGTTCAGCGGGTCGCCGTCGACCTGGTGGGCGGGGACGTAGCGGAACTCTACGGAGCGGCCGTCGAGCAGTTCGTCGATGCGGACCACCAGGTCCTGGTTGGCGACCGGCTTGCCGGCGGCCGTCTTCCAGCCGTTGCGCTTCCAGCCCGGCAGCCAGGTCGTGACGGCCTTCATCGCGTACTGGGAGTCCATGCGGATCTCCAGCGGCACATCCGGGTCGACGGCGGCCAGCAGGCGCTCCAGGGCGGTCAGTTCGGCGACGTTGTTGGTGGCCCGGCCGAGCGGGCCCGCCTCCCAGCGGGCGGCGGTCCGCTCGTCGTCCGAGACCACCCATGCCCATCCGGCCGGTCCGGGGTTCCCCTTCGAAGCCCCGTCGCACGCGGCCACCACTCGTTCACGCATGCCGTCGATCATGCCATGACCGCGCACACCGCCGGTTCGGGCCCGGTCAGACGTCCTTGATCGTCGGCATGTCTCCCTCGGTGGTCGTGACGTCGATCACCGAGAAGTTGGCGCCCTGGGGGTCGGTCAGTGCCGCGAACCGGCCGAACGGGCTGCTCATCGGACCGAAGCGAAGGACCGCTCCGAGCTTGGTGGCCTTGGCCACGGCCTCGTCGCAGTTGCCGACGGTGAAATACACGTTGACGTACGACGGCACTTCGGGCGGGAACTCTTCGGTCATCTTCATCCGGCCGAGGACGGCGTCCTCGCCGAGGTCGAACAGGCGGAAGTCGACCCCGTCGTCCTCCATCTGCTTCGCCCCGTAGGGGAAGACAGAGGTCAGGAAGGCGTCCGCCTTCTCGGGCTCACGGGTGAAGACCTCGGCCCAGCAGTAGGCGCCGGGCACCGCCGTCGCCTCGAAGCCCTCGTGGGTGCCCCCCTGCCACACACCGAACACGGCCCCGCTGGGCTCACGTGCCAGGCACATCGTGCCGAACTCGCCGACCTGCATCGGCTCCATCAGCACCTCGCCGCCGTTCTCCCGGATCTTCGCCGCGGTGGCGGCGGCGTCCGGCGAGGCGAAGTACAGACACCACTGCGACTGCCCCTCCTGGCCGGGCATGGGCGGTACGACCGCGGCCACCGCCTTGCCGTCCGCATAGGCCTGCGTGTAGTTGCCGTACTCCGACGACGACTCGCCGAAGGTCCAGCCGAGGACGTCGCCGTAGAAGCTCTTGGCGCCCTTGAGGTCGCTGAACATCGCATCGGCCCAGCAGGGCGTTCCTTCAGGTTGCACGGCCATGATCGGGGCCCTCTCGGTCAGACGGTGTGTCCCGGAGTCACGCTAGTCATCCTGCGTCCGGCCCGCGCGCCGAACGGCCGGGGTGCGGCAAACCCGTGGCGCCCGGAGCGCGGAGGCGGCGGACCGGCGCGCGATCACGGCAGACGCCGCCCGACGCCCTCAACGGCAGGTTTGCACCACCCCATGATCAAAACCGCCCCCTTCGCGCTGTACCCGAAGATCACGTGTCCCTGTTTGGCTGGTCCGAGCGCAATCGCACCCCGCGCACCACCGAACGATCCGAATCACCCCTGTCCGCCTCTCCGCAGGAGGGAATGTGTCCACTCCGGACATCGCCACCGGCTCCGCAGTCGACGAACCCGATCCCGGGCTGCCGGTCGACGGGCAGCTCACCAGCCTGAGCACGCGAGCGGCCCGCCAGCTCGCCACCACCACCAAGTCCGAACCGCAGATGCAGGCCATCACCTCACGATGGCTGCTGAAGAGCCTGCCGTGGGTGGACGTCAAGGGCGGCGCGTACCGGGTCAACCGTCGTCTGCAGCTGCGCACCGGGCGCGGGCGCGTGCACTTCGAGCAGAACGGCGCCGACGACATCCGGGTCATCCCCGAGACGCTGACCGAGCTGCCGATCCTGCGCGGCTACCCCGACATGGACGTGCTGCGGGAGATGGCCACCCGCTTCCAGCCCCGGGAGGTGCGCCCGGGCCAGGTGCTGTTCGAGGCCGGGCAGCCGGTCACGGAGGCCTACCTGGTGGTGCACGGCCGGTTCACCCGGTACGCGGCCGGCAAGTACGGCGAGGAGGAGGTCGTCGGAGTCGTCACCGACGGCGACCAGATGGGCGACGAGGCGGTCGGCCAGTCCGATCCGCTCTGGCTCACCTCGGTCCGGGCGGAGACGGCTGGCGTGGTGCTGGCGCTGCCCTGGGACGTCGTCGAGGAGATCACCGACCGGGTGCCGTCCCTCGGCGCGCATCTCCGGGCGTATGTCGAGCAGCAGCGCAAGCCGATGAACCGCAAGGGCGAGGCGGAGGTCCCGGTGCAGGCCGGCCACGTCGGCGAGCAGACGCTTCCCGGCGGCTTCGTGGACTACGAACTCGCGCCCCGTGAGTACGAGTTGTCCCTCACCCAGACCGTGCTGCGGGTGCACACCCGAGTCGCCGACCTCTACAACGACCCGATGGACCAGACCGCCCAGCAGCTGCGGCTGACCGTGGAGGAGATCCGCGAGCGCCAGGAGTGGGAGCTGGTCAACAACCGGGAGTTCGGGCTGCTGCACAACGTCGACTACGGCCAGCGGATCAGCACCTACACGGGGCCGCCGACGCCGGACGACATGGACGAGCTGCTGTCGATGCGGCGCAAGACCAAGGTGTTCCTCGCCCATCCCAAGGCGATCGCGGCCCTCTTCCGGCAGTGCAACAAGCGGGGCCTGGTGCCCGGCACGGCAAGCGTCGACGGTCACGAGGTGCCCGCCTGGCGGGGAGTGCCGATCTTCCCCTGCAGCAAGATCCCGATCACCGGGGACCACACCAGCAGCATCATCGCGCTGCGCACCGGCGAGGCCGACCAGGGCGTCATCGGCCTCTACCAGACCGGCATCCCCGAGGAGTACCAGCCGGGCCTGAACGTGCGCTTCATGGGCATCGACGCCGCCGCGATCATCAACTACCTCGTCACGGCCTACTACTCACTCGCCATCCTGGTCCCCGACGCGGCGGGAATCCTGGAGAACGTCCAGATCGGCCGGACGGCCGAGTGACCGCCTGGAGCACACCATGACCACCTCCACCCACTCCTACGCACTGCCCGGGCCGCCGAACATCGCCCAGAGCATGCGCAGGACCCGGCGCACCGGGGCGATCCCCGGGCTGCGCTACCGGCCGGCCGTTCCCGCCGACCCGGAGAAGGCCGCGGAGGTCGACCGCCGCCTGGAGTCCTGGGCCCGTGACCTGGATCTGTTTCCCCAGGCCTGGCACGGGGACTTCTCCGGCTTCCAGTTCGGCCGGGCCGTCGTGCTGCAGCATCCGGGGGCCCTCGACCTCGACCGTCTCACCGCCGCCGGAAAGCTGCTGCTCGCCGAGAACGTCGTCGACTCCTGCTACTGCGAGGAGGACGAGGGCCGGGGCGGAGAGCGGCGCGGCCTGGGCGGCCCGCTGATCATGGCCCAGTCGGCACTCGACCCCTACCACGGCATCCCGGAGCTGGAGGAGGAGTGGCGCGAGGGCGTTCGGGCCGACGGTCCGCTGCGCTCGTACCACTTCGCCCTCGCCGACTACGCAACCTTCGCCACCCCCAGCCAGACCGACCGGTTCGTACACGACATGGCCCGGCTGCACATGGGCTATCTGGCCGAGGCCGCCTGGATGGAGACCCGGTACGTGCCACGGGTCTGGGAGTACCTGGTGATGCGGCAGTTCAACAACTTCCGGCCGTGTCTGTCGCTCGTCGACGCGGTGGACGGCTACGAACTGCCCGAGCAGGTCTACGCCCGCCCCGAGATCCAGCGGATCACCGCCCTGGCGTGCAACGCCACCACCCTCGTCAACGACCTCTATTCCTTCACCAAGGAACTGGCGAGCGATCCGACGCACCTCAACCTGCCCCAGGTGGTCGCCGCCAACGACCGTTGCGGGCTGAAGGCGGCCTATCTGAAGTCCGTCGAGATCCACAACCGGATCATGGAGGCCTTCGAGGAGGAGTCCGCGGTCCTGTCCGCCACCTCGCCGCTCGTCGAGCGCTACGCCCAGGGGCTGGCCGCCTGGGTCGCCGGCAATCACGAGTGGCACTCCACCAACACCCACCGCTACCACCTGCCCGACTACTGGTAACAGCCACACGCACCAACGGAACACCGTCACATGCACAACGAGGAGTCACCCTTGACGACCGTCCCCGTAGCCCGGATCGCACCCGCTCCGGTGCCGGCCCAGTCCACGTACCAGAACCGCGTCGCGGAGTACTGGAACGCCGAGGAGAACCCGGTCAACCTCGAGCTAGGCAAGATCGACGACCTGTACCACCACCACTACGGCATCGGAGCCGCAGACCGCTCCATGCTCGGCGAGCCCGACCCCGACCGGCGCCGGGAACTGATCACCGGCGAACTGCACCGCCTCGAACACGCCCAGGCCGAGCTGCTCGCCTCCCACCTCGGGCCGCTCTCCCCCGCCGACCGGGTCTTCGACGCCGGCTGCGGGCGCGGCGGCGGCAGTGTCACGGCACATCTGCGGCACGGCTGCCACGCCGACGGTGTCACGATCTCCGCGAAGCAGGCCGACTTCGCCAACGAGCAGGCCCGGCAGCGGGGCATCGACGGCAAGGTGCGCTACCACCACCGCAACATGCTCGACACCGGCTTCGAATCCGGTGCGTACGCGGCGTCCTGGAACAACGAGTCCACCATGTACGTCGAGCTGGACCTGCTGTTCGCCGAACACGCCCGGCTGCTGCGCCGCGGCGGACGGTACGTGGTCATCACCGGCTGCTACAACGACACCTACGGGCAGGCCTCCCGCGAGGTCTCGCTGATCAACGCCCACTACATCTGCGACATCCATCCGCGGTCGGAGTACTTCCGTGCGATGGCCCGCAACCGGCTGGTGCCGGTGCACGTCGAGGACCTGACGGAGGCCACCATCCCGTACTGGGAACTGCGCGGGGAGGCGGACCATCTGGTCACGGGCATCGAGGACACCTTCCTGTCCGCGTACCGCAACGGCAGCTTCCAGTACCTGCTGATCGTGGCCGACCGGGTCTGATCCCGGCGGCCTCCGGGCGGGGGGCGGTGTCCGACGGACACCGCCCCTTGCCGTTTCGCCGCTATTTCGCTCGACAGGGGGACGCGCCGGGCCATTTGATGGGGCCCATGTGTGCGGTGAAGATGCGCGAGGACGAGGTCGACATCGATGCCCGGCTGGTGCGGCGGATGGTCGCCCGGCAGTTCCCCGCCTGGACGGCGCTGCCCGTACGGCGCCTGGCGTCCTCCGGTACGGAGAACGCGATGTTCCGGTTGGGTACGGGGCTGGTGGTGCGGCTGCCCCGGTATCCCGGTGCCGTCGCCGACGTGACGCACGAGCAGGTCTGGCTGCCCCGCCTGGGACCGCTGCTGCCGGTGGCCGCGCCCGAGCCGGTGGGACTGGGCGAACCGGACGAGGACTTCCCGTGGCCGTGGTCGGTGTACCGCTGGCTGGACGGGAGCAACCCGGTCGCGGGAGCGGTCGGCACGCCGGAGCGGCTGGCCGAGGAGCTGGGGGCGTTCGTGGCCGCGCTGCGCCGGATCGATCCGCTGAAGGGGCCGTCCGCGCATCGGGGCGTCCCGCTCGCGACCCGGGACGCGCCGACCCGTGCGGCCGTGGAGCAGCTGACCGGCAGGATCGACACGGACGCGGTGACGTCCCAGTGGGAGCGTGCGCTGCGCGCCCCGGAGCACGACGGGCCGCCGGCCTGGATGCACGGGGACCTGGCCCCCGGCAACGTTCTGGTCGAGGACGGGCGGCTGAGTGCGGTGATCGACTTCGGCTGTGCGGGGGTCGGCGATCCCGCCGTGGACCTGATCGTGGCGTGGAACCTGCTGCCCGCGAGCGCCCGCGACACCTTCCGAAAGACGGTGGGAGCCGACGACGCCGAGTGGGCGCGCGGACGGGGCTGGGCGCTGTCGATCTCACTGATCCAGCTGCCGTACTACTGGCACACCAACCCGGCGCTCGCGGAGAACTCCCGGCATGTGATCGCCGAGATCCTCGCCGAGGCCGGGTGATGGCGGCGTCGCGGACGCGCTACTCGCCCGCGTAGGCCTTCTCCAGTTCGGCGATGTCGAGCTTGCCCATGCCCAGCAGGGCGCGGGTGGTACGCGCGGCCTTGTCCGGGTCCGGGCCGCCGACCATGTCGGCCAGCCGCTCGGGTACGACCTGCCAGGAGACGCCGTACCTGTCCTTGAGCCAGCCGCAGGGGCCGGGCTCGCCGCCGTTCTCGGTGAGTTTCGTCCAGTAGTAGTCGATCTCCTCCTGGTCGGCGCAGAAGATCTGGAAGGAGATCGCTTCGTTGAAGGTGAACTCGGGGCCGCCGTTGAGCGCGACGAACCTGTGACCGTTGGCCGTGAACTCCACGGTCAGGACGGTGCCGGCGGGGCGGGGGGCGCCCTCGGGGTAGCGGGCTACCCGGCCGATGCTGGAGTGCTTGAAGACGGACACGTAGTAGGCGGCGGCCTCCTCGGCCTGGTCGTCGAACCAGAGACAAGTGGTGAATCCGTCGGTGGTCATGAGCACCTCCTGGGGCGTGGAACACGGTCATCCCTGTCGACCGGTGCGCGCCGCGAAACTCATCGGCCGTCCCCAGATCGGCCTCCCGGGTGCGGGGCCGGCCGCGGACTAGCATCCCGGCCATGACGTCTGCGTCCGCCGAGTGCATCCGGCCGTTTCGCCTGTCGATTCCGCAGAGCGAGCTGGACGACCTGCACGACCGCCTCGACCGCACGCGCTGGCCTGCCGCACTGCCGGGGGCGGGCTGGGAGTACGGGGTCCCCGACGGCTACCTGCGGGATCTGGCCCGGTACTGGAGGCACGGGTACGACTGGCGTGCGGCCGAGTCGCGGCTGAACGAGTGGCCGCAGTTCACCACCACGGTGGACGGTGCGCACATCCACTTCGCGCATGTGCGCTCCGCGGAGCCGGACGCGACCCCGCTGATCCTGACCCACGGCTGGCCGGGGTCGATCGTCGAGTTCCTGGATGTTGTCGGGCCGCTCACCGACCCGGTGGCGCACGGCGGCGAGGCGGCCGACGCGTTCCACGTCGTCGTACCGGGCATTCCGGGCTTCGGGCTGTCCGGGCCCACCACGCAGCCCGGCTGGGAGGCGGCCCGGGTCGCGGACGCATGGGCGGAGCTGATGCGTCGGCTCGGCTACGAACGCTTCGGCGCGCACGGCGGCGACTGGGGCGCGGTCGTCTCCCGCGAGCTGGGGCGCGCCCACCCCGACCGGGTGACCGGCGTCCACCTCACCCTGCTGCCGGGCGCCCAGGCGGCCACCGAGCCCGGTGACGACGAGCTGAAGCGGCTCGGCCGGCAAGAGCGCGAGAACACCCTCGCCTCGTGGCGGCGGTGGGCGGACTGGTCGCGCGAGGGCACGGGCTATGCCGTCCTGCAGTCCACCCGGCCGCACACCCTCGCGTATGCGCTGACGGACTCTCCGGTCGGCCAGCTCGCCTGGATCGTGGAGAAGTTCCGGGAGTGGAGCGACTGTGCGCAGGTACCGGAGGAGGCCGTCGACCGGGACCTGCTGCTGACCAACGTCATACTGTACTGGCTGACCGGCACGGCCGGTTCGTCCGCACGCATCTACTACGAGCGGGCGCATGCCGAGGGCCGGACCGCCCGGCCCGCCGAGCCGTCCACGGTGCCGACGGCCCTCGCGCTGTTCCCGGCCGAGCCCCAGATCCCGCTGCGCCACAAGGCCGACTGGACCGAGAACATCGTGCGCTGGACGGAGTTCGACCGCGGCGGCCACTTCGCGGCCATGGAGGAACCGGACCTGATCACCGCGGACGTCCGGGCCTTCTTCCGGCAGGTGCGGGACAAGGCCGTCGGCTGAGCGGCCCCGCTGCCGTGCCTCAGGCCACCAGGCACAGCCCGTTGTACGGCTTGTACGTGTGCCGTGGCACCGCGGCCGTTCGACGGCCCGTGCCGGGGTGCCGGGTCAGCTCGCCCTGCGCGAGCGACAGCAGGTCGCCGAGGCCCAGGCCGAGCGCGTGGGCGGCGGCCGCGAGGACCTCGGAGGAGGCCTCCTTGCGGCCGCGCTCGATCTCGGAGAGGTAGGGCAGGGAGATCCGGGCCGCGTCGGCCACCTCCCTGAGCGTGCGCTCCTGTGTCAGCCGCTCCCGGCGCAGCACCTCGCCTACCAGATCGCGCCACAGGGGCTCCCTGGGCGCGGGCTGCGGTGCCTCCGGGCCGGTGGGCTGCGATGCCGCCGGGCGGGTGCGATCCGGGCGCAGCGGGATCACACGGGCTTCGTTGCTCACCTGGTTGCTCACCCCCTCACCCTAGGACCCGGCTCCACCGCCGTGCCCGGACACGGCCGATTTCCCGTCAGAGCGGCGGTCGGGTGCATGCGGCGCGTCACGGCGGGTACTCGCCCCGTAGCGAGGCCCCGGGCAGGCATAGGGACCCGGATTCCGGGTACCCGGCGAAAGCACAGCCCGGGCAGGGACGGACACACAGAGGCCGCAGAGGCAGACGTCGAGCCGTGACTTTCGTGGGAGAGGCAGAAATGAACACCGCCGGGATCCGGTCGCAAGCAGAGGTCGTTGGCAGGACCGAGCAGGACAGGACGGGCGAGGGATCACTGCCTGGCATCGAGGACCCGACTTCCGTCGCGCCGCGTGACGCGCGGGAGCTGTCCCGCCAGTTCTTCCGCCGCCTGACCGAGCTGGAGGAGGGCACGCACGAGTACCAGTACGCGCGCAACACCCTCATCGAGATGAACATGTCGCTGGTGCGGTTCGCGGCCGGACGCTTCCGGGGCCGCGGCGACGACATGGAGGACATCGTCCAGACCGGCATGATCGGCCTGATCAAGGCCATCGACCGGTTCGAGCTGGCGCGCGAGGTCGAGTTCACCTCCTTCGCGCTGCCGTACATCGTGGGCGAGATCAAGCGGTTCTTCCGGGACACCACCTGGGCGGTGCACGTGCCGCGGCGGTTGCAGGAGCTGCGCGTGGAGCTGGCCAAGGCCCGCGAGGAGCTGTCGAGCCGGCTGGACCGGGATCCGACCGTCGCGGAGCTGGCCACGCTGATGAACATCTCCGAGGACGAGGTGGTCGAGGGCCAGCTCGCCTCCAACGGGTACAACTCGGCCTCCCTGGACGCCGCGCTCACCGGAGACGGGCCCGAGGACGGCGAGGCTGTGCTCGCGGACTTCATCGGTGTGGAGGAGGAGGGCCTGCGCCTCGTCGAGGACGTCCACGCGCTCGCCCCGCTGATGGCCCAGCTCGGTGACCGCGACCGGCAGATCATCCACATGAGGTTCGTCGAGGAGGCGACCCAGGCTGAGATCGGGGAGCGGCTCGGCTGCTCCCAGATGCACGTGTCCCGGCTGATCAAGCGGATCATCACGCGTCTCCGTCAGGGGATGCTGGGGGAACTCGGCTGCGCCTGACGGCACGCCCGGGAGCCCGGGGCCCGGGCGTGCCGCCGGGCCCACCGGGGCTCACCGCTGAAGTCGCACCCGCGCGGAGACGCGCTTGCCGACCGGTACGCGCTCCACCATCACCTCCGTGGCCAGGGCGTGCACGATCTCCAGACCGTGCCGGCCCACGCGCTCGGGATTCCTCGGGAACCGCCGCGGCAGGGCCGAGCTGCTGTCGTACACGGCCACCCTGACCGCGATGTCCGTGCCCTCCAGTTCCAGGATGTACGGGCCGCTGCTGTGCCGGTCCGCGTTGGTGACCAGCTCGCTCACCACGAGGAGCAGCTCACCGTCGGTCCGGCTGTCGATGTCGGCGCACCACTCGGTCCTCAACTGCTGCAGAAACTGTGCCGCGAACGCGCGTGCGTCGGCGATGCAGCCGACTTCGCCGGTGTAGTGTGCCGCGCGTCGCAGCGGTTCCACGGGTACGTCGAAACCAGTCGGTATCACTGCCCCGCCCAGATGCTCGGTCATACGTGTCTCTCTCGGGATCCCATCCGTTCGGTCGCTGTCGCACCAGTCCTCGTACCCCGTGCCGGGCCCGGCAGTCCCCCCGGGGTGTTCGCCGACCGCGCACAAGAGGGCGGTGTTCACGTCACCGCGGCAAGGGCGGGGACGGAGGCGGCGGTGCCGGGCCGCTCAGCACGCCTAACGGTTCCCGCCCGGCTGCTGCTGTTGCTGCTGGTCCTGCTGCTGCTGTTGCTGTTGCTGCTCCTGCTGCTGTTGCTGCTCCTGCGGAGCGCTGGAGTTCTCCGCCGACTGTCCGGTCCCGGAGGACGTACCCGGGCCGGACGGCTTCTCCGGCTCGGAGGACACCGAGGACTGGGGCCCGGACGTGGTGTACTCCGTCGACGGGCCCTTCGAGGCCGGTGACTCCGAGGCCGGGGACTCGGACTTCGGCGACTCCGAGGCCGGGGATTCCGACTTCGGCGACTCCGACTTCGGCGACTCGGACTTCGGCGACTCGGACTTCGGCGACTCCGACGACGGCGACTCCGACGACGGCGACTCCGACGACGGCGACTCGGTCTTCGGCGACTCGGTCTTCGGCGACTCGGACGACGGCGACTCGGATCCAGGTGTCTTCGACGAGGGCGACTTCGTACTCGAACCGGGCGACGTCGAAGTCGACGACGGGGAGGAGGACGGTGTGGACGGAGAGGACGAGTTCGGCTTGGAGGGGCTGGTCGAAGGCGAGGGTGATGTCGGCAGGCAGGGCCTCGCCGAGGAGCCCGGTGTCCTGTCCGGTGTGAACGCGCAGGGAGCCAGCCCGGTCCAGGGGTGGGTGTCCGCCGGCGGCTTGGTGTGCCGGTCGTGACGGCCGGTGTCGCCGCGGTGCCGCTTGATCCAGTCGTGGTGGCGGAAGTCGTAGATCACGAAGACCTTGACGATCACTGTCGCGGGCCGCACCACGACGACGTTCGCGGGCTTGTACGACGCCCACTGGTCGCCCGTCTGCCGCGGGGCGGAGCTCTGGGCGACCGGCGGGGTCAGCGGGTTGCCGCAGGCGCAGCGCGCCCGGGGCACGCCGTGCCCGTCGACCAGGACGGCGGTGCCCGCCTGGAGGACGGACTGGTAGGCGTTGGCGCCGCCGCTGCGGTAGCCGTGGTTGGTGACGCGGGTGTCGGCGCGCAGCGTCAGGGGGGTGAGCGAGCGGAGATAGGCGGGAACTCCGGAAGGCTGGACGCCGGCTTCTGCCGCGTAGGCGCGGTTCTTGGACGGGTCGGCCTGGAGGGCGCTTATCTGCTTCTCGACGTCGCAACTCGGACGGTTCTGGACACCGCTGTACAGGCCCGGCGCGCCGCCGTCGACTCCGCGCAGCTGATTGGCGGGTGCGGAGGAGGTCGTCCGGGAGGGCGTCGCCGGGGCCGAGGCCGTCGGGGTGGAGGGCGTCGGGTTCATGGTCCCGGCCGAGGTGGCAGTCGTCGGCGGTGCGGAACCCTCCGTCACGGTGGACTCCGTGAAGGGGTCCGGACCGGTCTTGCTCGCGGCCTGCAGGAAGACCTCGCCGCTCTTGGCGGTGGAGCCGTTGTCGGGACGGCTGAGGACCACCGCCACGACGACCGCGGCCACCACGACCGCCGTGAGAGCGGCCACGCGTGGCGCGGATCTCCACCACGGCCGGTGCGGTCCGCCGGATCCTGCGCCGGAGCCGCCGCTCGGTGACGGTGGTGAGGGGGGTGGTCCGGCAGGGGGCTGCGACGGTCCCGACAGCGGGCCGGAGGGTGGCCCGGTCGGGCGGCCGGATGACGGAGGTTCGACGCTCACGAGCACTTCTTCCCGTCGCGATGCGCGGCTGTGCGCGCAATGCGCGGCTCACATCAGAGAAAGTCTCGCTCCGTGTGCACTTGCTGCACAATGATCCCATTGTGTGCTCCGGTCCCAGGTGACTCGCAAGCCGACGCGGACGGGCCACCCGGCGAGCGGGGTGCCGGGGTGCTGCTTAGCGTGGCGAGGGTGAGCCCTCCGACCGTCTCCGCACGGCCCGTCGCCCGTCACGGGTGGGTGCAGGCCGTGGCCGTGGTGCTGACCGGGCTGGCCGTCATGGTCGTACTCGCCGCGCTGGGGCTGTGGGCGGCCGGGGCGGCGGATCTGCCGGACGGTGCGTTCGCCAGGGTGGTGACGGCGACCGTGGTGGCGGCCGTCGGCGGGACGCTCGAACTCTCCGGGAACGCGGGCGCGCTGGCGAGCACCCGGGCCGGTCTCACCGTGGTCCCGCTGTCGGTGACCCTGGCCGGCGCCCTGCTGATCGGCGCGGGCTTCCTGCGGCCGCTGCGTCACCGGGCGGTCGCCTCGGCAGGGGAGCTGGCCGGCTGGGCCGCCCGGATCGCGGTGCTGTGGCTGCTCGCCCTGATCGGCCTCGCCTTCGCCGCCCGGCAGACCTTCGCCGTGGACGTGGGCGACGGCACGCTCAGCGACTTCACCGACCTGCTCGATGCCGCGCCGAAGGTCGGTTTCACCACGGATGTGCCGCTGACCGTACTGTTCGGGCTGCTGTGGCTGGCGGGGGTGCTGGTACTGGCCCTGCTGATCGTGCCCGGCGCACCGCTGCCGGGGAGGCTGCTGCGCTTTCGGGAACCGGTGCGCCCGGCCGCGTACGCCATGGTCGTGCTGCTGCTCGGTTACGTCGTCCTGGGTGTCGTCGTCGCACTGGTGTCGGCGATGACGCGGGGGCACGTCGCCGAGTCCTTCGCGGTCATCCTGCTCGGGCTGCCCAATCTGGTCTGGCTCGCTCTCACCCTCGGCCAGGGAGCGACCTGGCACGGCAGGGTGGACGGCCCGTTCGGCCTGCCGATGCCGCATGTGCTGGACGAGATCCTGCGCACTCCCGACATCGCCACGCTGAACCTGCGCACGCTCACCGACTACGACCCCGGGATGTGGTGGCTGGTGGTCACCGAGGTGGTGATGCTGGCGGCGGTGGCCTTCCTGATGGCGGCGCGTTCCCCGGCCCGGGTCCGGGCCTGGCAGCACGCCGTGCGGCTGGCCGTCGCGCTGGCCCTGACGGTGCTCATGGTCTGCCTGCTGTGCCGCGTCTCCGCGCACTACGGGCTGTCCCTGCTGGGCATCGGGGAGCTGGGCGGCGGCCTGTCCGGAGAGCTGTTCCTCAGGCCCCAGCTGTGGCAGGCGGTCGGCCTCGGCGCGCTGTGGGGCCTCGGCGCCGGTTTTCTGGGCGCGCTGCTGGCCCGGCCGGTGCACCGGCGGGGCATGGTCGAGACGCCCTAGACGCGCCGTGCGGACAGGCCGGTGACGCGGCCGGCCGGTGTTCGGCCGGTCCGCCGGACCGGCCCTAGGCGAAGAAGGGCTGAGCCCACTGCGGCGGCTCCGGGGGGTCGGCCGGTGCCCTCAGGTGCGTCTCCGTGTCCGGATCACCGCCGCCGCCGTCGCCGGAGTCACCCGAGTCGCCGGGGTCGGCGAGGTCGCCGACCGGGCCGGTGCGCAGGGCCGCGACGAAGTCGAGACAGGTGTCGTAGCGGGCGTCCGGGCTCTTGGCGAGGGCCTTCGCAAAGACGGTGTCCACGGCCGGGGGAAGGTCGGGGCGGGACTCTCTCGGCGGGGGCGGCTCGTCGTACTGGTGGGCCCACAGCAGGGCCATGTCGTCCTCCCGCACGAAGGGCGGGTGCCCGGCCAGGGTCTCGTAGACGACACAGGCGAGTCCGTAGACGTCGCAGCGGCCGTCGACGGGCCGGCCGGAGATCTGCTCCGGGGCCACGTAGTCGAGGGTGCCGACGAACTGGCCGACGCTGGTGAACCCGGTCAGGGACAGCGACTTCTTGGTGAGTCCGAAGTCGGTGAGGTAGACGTGCTCGGGGTGGTCGATGTCGGTGCCCCGGGCGACCAGGACGTTGCCGGGTTTCACGTCCCGGTGGACCAGGCCGTGTTCGTGCGCGGCGTCGAGCGCGGAGGCCACCTGCCCTGCGATGCGTACGGCGGCCTCGAACGGCAACGGCCCGCGCTCGTCCAGCAGATGACGCAGATCGCTGCCGGGGACGTACCGCATGGCGATGTAGAGCACGCCTTCGGTCTCGCCGGCCTCGAAGACGGGCACGATGTGCGGGTGGTCGATCGAGGCGGCGACCTGGGACTCATGGGTGAACCGCTTCCGGAAGATGTCGTTGCGGGCCAGTTCCGGGGCCAGGAGCTTGAGCGCGACCGTGCGGTCGAGGCGCAGGTCGCGGGCGCGGTAGACGACGGCCATGCCACCCCGGCCGACCTCGCTCTCGATGCGGTAGCCGGCCACCTGGCAGCCGATCAGCTGCGAGGGCCGGCGGGAGGACAGGCTCGACTGGCGCGCCATCAGAGTTCACCTTTGGGGGCGACGTGCCGCGTGGGGGCGTGCCCCGGGCCCTCGCCCGGTACCGATCCGTCGGTGGCGTAGGTGTGCAGCTGCCGTCCGTCGCCGTACAGCCAGCGTCCCTCGTCGGGGTCGTACACCCACATGGACTCGCCGTCGACCACGACCCCGATGCGCAGTCCGCGGGTACGGTCCCCGAAGGACTGTCCGTCCAGGCCGCCGGCCGCCAGTGCCTCCACCGCGGACCGGTAGTCGGCCAGGGCCTGTTCGGCGCGGGCCAGCAGCGGGCGCGCGTCGGCGGTGCCGGCGGGCGGGCCGTCACCGACGGGTGGGTCCTGGGGCACGGCGACCAGGTGCCGGCCGTCGACCCAGGCGGCCCAGCCGTTGGCGCAGCGGATGTGTGCCCAGTCGCCGAGCCGCTCCACCAGCACCACGGGCAGCAGCCCGTCCAGAGGCACCGTGGGCCGGGCGGGGTCCGGGGCCTCCCAGGCGGGCATGCCGTTCGGCGGGACGACGTGCGTGGGCCGGAATCCGGTGGTGGGCTGTTTCGTCATCGCGGCGCCTGCTTCCGCATCACGGCGGGTTCCTGCCGGCGCAGGAGCCGGTCGACCACGAGGCCGTAACCGACGGACAGCACCAGCAGCATGGCGAGGTTCAGCAGCCAGACGCCGGTCGAGTGCCGGAACAGGGGGTCGGCGGCGAGCTCGCCGGGCACGATCCGGGCGAGCCCGACCGTGCCGGCCATGGCGCCGAGCGCCCAGCGGGACGGCACCAGCCAGGACAGCTGTTCCAGACCGGGTACGCCGTGCAGCGGGAGCAGGGCGCCGCAGAAGACGACCTGGACGACCGCGAGCAGCACCAGCAGCGGCATCGTCACCTCCTCCTTGCGCACCAGCGCGGAGACCAGCAGGCCGAGCGTCATCGCCGTGAAGGCCAGGAGAGCGACGGCGAGGGTGATTTCGGCCAGGGGTGGCAGCAGGACCCCTCGGCCGCCGGGTGCGTTGAGGTCGACGCCGAGCAGGGCGACCAGGGTGAGGACGACGGCCTGGACGACGGTGACGGTGCCGAGCACCACGACCTTGGACATCAGGTACGCCGATCTGGGCAGGCCGACGGCGCGCTCGCGCCGGTAGACCGCGCGTTCCTTGACGAGTTCGCGCACCGCGTTGGCGGCGCCGGTGAGCACACCTCCGACACACAGGATGAGCAGCGCGTTCGTCGTGGTGCCCGGGGTCAGTTTTCCGCCCGCGAGGGCCCGGGCCATGGCGCCCATCACGAACGGCAGGGCGATCATGACGGCGAGGAAGGTGCGGTCGGCGGCGAGCACGGCGGTGTAGCGGCGGACCAGGGTGCTCAGCTGGGCACCCCAGCTGCGGGGGCGGGGCGGTGGCGCGGGGGCGGCGGGCGCGGAGTCGGGGCGGCGGGGCTGGGTGGTGGCCTCGGTGACGTAGTGCCGGTGGAACGGCGAGTCGCGGTACTCCCCGGACCAGTCCCGGTCCTGGTCGCGGTCGAAGGCCTCGAAGGCCTCCGGCCACTGCTCGAAGCCGAAGAAGGCGAGGGCGTCGTCGGGCCGGCCGTAGTAGGCGGTGCGGCCGCCGGGGGCGAGGACGAGGAGGCGGTCGCAGACGCCGAGGCTGAGGACGCTGTGCGTCACCACGATGACGGTGTGCCCGTCGTCGGCCAGACCGCGCAGCATCTGCATCACCGACCGCTCCATGCCCGGGTCGAGGCCGGAGGTCGGCTCGTCCAGGAAGAGCAGCGACGGTTTGGTCAGCAGTTCCAGGGCCACACTCACCCGCTTGCGCTGCCCGCCGGAGAGGCTGTGCACGGGTTGTCCGGCGCGCTGTGCGAGGCCCAGTCCCCGGATCACCTCGTCCACCCTGGCCCGCCGTTCGCTTTTCGCCGTGTCCTCGGGGAACCGCAGCTCGGCGGCGTAGGACAGGGCGGCACGCACGGTGAGCTGGGGGTGCAGGATGTCGTCCTGCGGGACCAGACCGACGCGGCCGCGCAGCTCCGCATAGTCGTGGTACAGGTCGCGGCCGTCGTACAGGACGGTGCCGCGGTCGGCGGGCCGCTGGCCGGTCAGGGCGTTGAGCAGCGTGGACTTGCCGGCGCCGCTCGGTCCGACCACCGCGACCAGACACTTCTCCCCCACCGGGAAGGAGACGTGGTCGAGGAGGACCTTGCTGCCGCCGTCGACGGCGACCGTGAGGTCCTGCGCGTCGAGGGAGACCTCTCCGGTGTCGACGTACTCCTGGAGTTCGTCGCCGACCAGGCAGTACGCGGTGTGCCCGATGCCGACGATGTCGCCGGGCCCGACGGGGGCGTGGGTGACGGGGGCGCCGTTGAGATAGGTGCCGTTGTGGCTGTCGAGGTCGACGATCTCGTAGCCGCCGTCCGCGCGGGCGCGCAGTTCGGCGTGGTGGCGGGAGACGGTCAGGTCGTCGACGACGAGGTCGTTGGCGGCGGCCCGGCCGATGCGGATCGTGTGCGTGGGCAGCGGCCGTACGCTGCTCGGGGTGCGGAAGGTGCCGGTCAGTTCGGGGTGCGACACCGCCGGGGGGTGGTCGGCGGCGGGTGCGAGCGGGCAGACCGGGACGGCTCGGGGCCCGTCGTCGGGGTTGCCGAAGCGGATGACGCTGCCGGGGCGGACGTCCCACTCCTGGACGCGGAGGCCGTCGGCGTACGTGCCGTTGGTGCTCTGGGCGTCTTTGAGTGTCCAGCGGTCGCGGTCCCAGCTCAGCACCGCGTGGTGCCACGAGACCCGGGCATCGTCGAACACGATGTCGCTCAACGGATCGCGCCCGACGTGATAGTCGCGGTCCGGGCTCATCACCGTGGAACCCGCCTCGGTGTCCAGGACGAGTTCGACCGCCGTCGGGGCGACCGGTCGCTCCGCCATGGCCTGAATTCTACCGATTCGCCCACCTGTGTGCCCGCGCTGCCGGGGCGGCCCGGGATGCGCGGTGGCCGCCGTGGCACATGTCAGGAGACGGGTACGACGAGCGCCGGAAGAGTGCGCTGCATGCGCAGGGCGTCGATGGACTCGGCGAGCAGCTCGTACTCGGTGGTGTCGTCGCTGGCGGCGATCCGTACCAGCCGGCCGCCCGCCAACTCGTCGGCGACCAGATCCTGCTGGATGTCGTCGGCACACCAGGCGCGCAGAAGTGCGGGCACGTCGGCCACCGTGTCCGCGACCGGGACGAGCGCGGCCGCCGGGAAGGCCGGGGCCTCCGGGCTCGGGTCGAGCCGCTCGGCGATCCAGGACGCCCGGTCCCGCAGCCACCACAGGGCCAGTGCCAGGGTCGGCGCGCGATAAGTGCCGAGCGGTACACCGATGCGCTGTCCGCCGCACGTGCCGTACGCGGTGACATGGCACAGGAATTCGTCGTGCACGATCACTCCCCCGAACGCATCGCTGATGTGCCGGCCCGGCCCTCGCTTTCCGTGCGGCTCCCGTGCGGTGAAAGTGCTCCCCGAGGTTCGAGTATCGCCACTCCCGAAACACTGTCACCATGACTTTCCGGCCAGTCTCTTGGCATATTCACTGCCCGTTCTGGCCGAAATGCGCCGGCTATCCGGCGCCTGGTCATTACCCGGGAAGTAATCGACCCGCCCCGCGCCGCTCGGGCATGGTGGTCACACCGGATCGGGAAAGCCCGAATCCGGTCCCTGACCAGCAGATACGACCTCGATGGAGGCACTCGCCATGACCGCGAACACCAACAGTTACGAGAGCGCCGTCAACCGTTACTTCGAGGCCTGGAACGCCACCGAGCCGGAGGCGCTGCAGAAGGCGGTGGCCGCGGCCTGGACCGCGGACGGCAGCTACACCGACCCGCTCGCCGACGTCCGTGGGCACGAGCAGATCGCGGCCGTGATCGCGGCGGCCCACGAGCAGTTCCCGGGGTTCGCGTTCCGTCCGCTCGGCGCGGTGGACGGGCACCACGACATCGCCCGCTTCGGCTGGGAGCTGGTGAACGAGGCGGACGGTTCGGCGCCGGTGGCCGGGTTCGACGTGGTCACGCTGGACGGCGAGGGCCGCATCCGGCAGGTGCTGGGCTTCCTGGACCGGCTGCCGGGGGCCTGAGGCCGGGGCCGCGATGAGTTTTCCCGCTCGCGGTGGTCATGTGCGGGAAAGGCCCGGGAGCTGATCCACGGGCGGAACCGAAAAGATCACCGCGAGCGGAGACTTTCATGAACAGCACCGGTAACAAGGCGGGCGCGGTGGAAAAGGTGGACGCGGAATTCACCGCGGTCCTGCGCAAAAGTCCGGAGAAAAGCGGCTGGACGTTTGTGGTCTGGCCGCGGTCCGCGGAATTCTTCGGCACCCGCGGACTGGTCAAGGTCCGCGGCACGGTCGACGGTCACCCTTTCCGGAGTTCTTTCATGGCGCTGGGCGACGGCACGCACAAGCTGCCCGTGAAGGCCGACGTGCGCAAGGCGATCGGCAAGGCCGAGGGCGACACGGTGATCGTGCACCTTCAGGAGCGGCTCGGCTCCTGGGGCCGGCCCGGCGGATCATGCCCGGACCGCGGGGTCCGGCACGCCCATCTGCGCTGATGAGGCGCCGTTGCCCGACCTCCCGGAGGCGGCGGTGCGCCTCCGGGAGGTCGGCGAGCGTTCTACGGCTTGACGATCGCGTCGATCCGTGCCTGTTCCTCGGCGTCGAAGTCCAGGTTGCGGATCGTGCCGACGCTGTCCTCGATCTGCTGCGGGCTGCTCGCGCCGACCAGGGCGGAGGTCACCCGGCCGCCCCGGAGCACCCAGGCCAGGGCCAGCTGGGCCAGGGTCTGGCCGCGGGACTTGGCGATCTCGTCCAGCGCGCGCAGGCGGCCGACCAGGTCCTCGGTGACCGCGTCCGAGTTCAGGAACGGGCTGTCGCTCGCTGCCCGGGAGCCCTCGGGGATGCCGTCCAGGTAGCGGCCGGTGAGCAGGCCCTGCTCCAGCGGGGAGTACACGATGGAGCCGACCTGCAGCTCGTCCAGGGCGTCCAGCAGGCCCTCGTCCTCGGGGCGCCGGTCGAGCATCGAGTAACGCGGCTGGTGGATGAGGAGCGGGGTGCCGAGTTCGCCGAGGATGCGGGCGGCCTCCCGGGTCTGCTCCGCCGAATAGTTGGAGACGCCGACGTAGAGCGCCTTGCCCTGCTGCACCGCCGAGTGCAGGGCTCCCATCGTCTCCTCCAGCGGAGTGTCCGGGTCGAAGCGGTGCGAGTAGAAGACGTCGACGTGGTCCAGGCCCATCCGCTGCAGGCTCTGGTCGAGCGAGGACAGCAGGTACTTGCGCGAGCCCCATTCGCCGTACGGGCCTGGCCACATCAGGTAGCCGGCCTTGGTGGAGATCACCAGTTCGTCGCGGTACGGCGTGAAGTCGGCCCTCAGGGCCTCGCCGAGCGCCGACTCGGCGGCGCCGGGCGGCGGCCCGTAGTTGTTGGCCAGGTCGAAGTGGGTGATGCCGAGGTCGAAGGCGCGGCGCAGGATGGCGCGCTGGGTCTCGACGGGCCGGTCGGGCCCGAAGTTGTGCCACAGGCCGAGCGACAGCGCGGGGAGCTTCAGGCCGCTGCGTCCGGTGCGCCGGTAGGGCATGTCGGCGTAACGGTCGGGGTGTGCGGTGTACAACGCGACTCCAGAGGGGTTGGCACACGGTCTTCCCGGCGCCCGGGAGCATCCCGCTCCCGGGACCGCTCCCCACTCTTCCCCGGGCGACGTACAGCAGTCCAACAGAAGAATCCGATGGAATTGTGCGGCTACGCTTCTCAATCATGGAACTGCGTCATCTCCAGCACTTCATCGCGGTCGCCGAGGACCAGCACTTCACCCGGGCCGCCGAACGCCTCATGGTGTCCCAGTCCGGTCTGTCGGCGTCCATCCGGGCGCTGGAGCGGGAGCTGCGGGCGCCCCTGTTCGTCCGTACCACCCGGCGGGTGACGCTCACCGAGGCGGGGCGGGCGCTGCTTGCGGAGGCCGAACGGATCCTGGCCCAGGTGCGCTCGGCGCACGAGGCGGTCGCGGCGGTGCAGGGCGTGCTGCGCGGCACGCTCGCGCTGGGCACCGAGCAGTGCATCGCCGGGGTGCATGTGGCGCGGCTGCTGGCGGCCTTCCGGCGCCGGCATCCGGACGTGGAGATCCGGCTGCGGCAGGCGGGCTCGGGCGCACTGGCCGAGGAGGTCGCGGCCGGGCGGCTGGACCTGGCCTTCGCCTACCGCACCCAGGCCGACAGCGACCAGCTGCGCTCGGTGGCGCTGACCAGCGAGCCGATGACCGTCCTGTGCCATCCCAGCCACCGGCTCGCCGCGGCCGGCGCGGCACTCGCACCGGACGACCTGGCCGGCGAGGTGTTCGTGGACTTCCATCCGGACTGGGGGCCGCGCCGCACCACCGATGCCGCCTTCGCCGCGGCGGGCCTGCGGCGCACGGTCGCCCTGGAGGTCAACGACGTGCACAGTCTGCTGGACCTGGTCGACGAGAACCTCGGCATCGCCGTCGTACCCCGGCACTTCCGGCACAAGCGGCCCTCGCTGACGGCGGTTCCGCTGAAGGGCACGGGCGAGGCGGAGTACGAGACCGTGGCCCTGCTGCCGCCGGAGCGGGCGACGAGCCCCGCGGCCCGCACACTGGTCACGCTCCTCGAAACAGGGGGTCTGGCACCACCCCAGGACGGGCCCCAGGCCTCCTGATTCCGGCCGCCCGCCGCCGCAGACTCATGACCGTCAGTCACGTCGAGGGCGATCGGGAGTACGGAAATGGCGGAACACACACGGCGGACGGTGCTGCGGGGCGCGGCCGGGATCGCGGCGGCGGGCGCACTCGCCGGAACAGCCGGGCAGCAGGCGGCGGCCCGGACCGCCCAGCAGGCGACGGGGAGTCACCACCCCTTCCTGGAGGGCGCGTTCACGCCCGTCACCGAGGAACTGACGGCCTTCGACCTGCCGGTCACCGGCCGGATCCCGCGCGAGCTGAACGGCCGCTTCCTGCGCAACGGCCCCAACGTCCTGGGTCTGGAGGATCCCCGCGCGCACCACTGGATGCTCGGCGAGGGCATGGTGCACGGCGTCCGGCTGCGCGACGGGAAGGCCGAGTGGTACCGCAACCGGTGGGTGCGGTCCTCCCAGGTCGCGAAGAAGCTCGGCGAGCCCTGCCCGCGGCCCGTGCCGCCGGACGACTTCCCGTGCAACACGCATGTGATCCCGTACCGGGGGCGGATCCTCGCTCTCCAGGAGAGCGGTCCGCTGCCGTACGAACTCGACGGTGAACTCAACACCGTGGGCACGTACGACTTCCGGGGCACCCTGGAAGGCGCGTTCACCGCCCACACCAAGTACGACGCGCACGCCGGGGAACTCCACGCGGTCGCCTACTACCCGACCTGGGACCACGTCCGGCACCTGGTCGTGGACCCCGCCGGACGGGTGGCCCGCACGACGCGGATCCCGGTGGCGGACGCGCCGATGATGCACGACTTCGCGCTCACCGAGAGGTACGTCGTCGTCTTCGACCTCCCGATCACCTTCGACCCGGCCGCCGCCGAACGCGGCGCCCCGGTGCCGTACGTCTGGAACCGCGAGCACCCCACCCGGGTGGGGGTCGTGCCGCGGGCCGGCGGACCGGTGCGCTGGTTCGGCATCGACCCGGTCTTCTACTCGCACACCCTCAACGCCTACGACGACGGATCGTCCGTGGTGGTCGACCTCACGACCTATCCGGCGCCCTTCCAAGTGGCCGGGCGCGGCTCCGACGGACCGACCGCCACGGGCACGGCACGGCTGGAACGCTGGACCGTCGACCTGCGCCACGGGTGTGTGCGCCGCCGCGTCCTGGACGACCGGCCGCAGGAGTTCCCGCGCGTCAACGAGGCATTGGTCTCCCACCGGCACCGCTACGGCTACTCGGCCGCGGCCGCCGACATGTCCCTCGCCTATCTGACGCACGACGGCGGCAACCCGCCCGACCGCGCCTTCTCCAACGCTCTGATCAAGCACGACCTGCTGCGCGGCACGGCCCAGGTGCACCGGCTGCCGCGGAACGCGGCGGCGGGCGAGGCGGTGTTCGTGCCGCGGGACCCGGACGGCACGACGTCGGCGGAGGACGACGGATACGCGATCGCGTACGTCCACAATCCCGACCGGGGCGCCGCCGACCTGGTGATCCTCGCCGCGCAGGACTTCACCGGCGAGCCGGTGGCGCGGGTGCATCTGCCGGGGCGGGTGCCGCTCGGCTTCCACGGGAGCTGGGTTCCGGACGCATGACCCCGCATGATGCGCGATGGTGGACGCATGCATGCGAAGGACATCCTCATCGACGGCTTCGGCCGCATCCAGGAAGAAGTCCATGCCGCCCTCGACGGCCTCGGACCGGACGAGCTGCACGCCCGCCCGGCCCCCCGCGCCAACTCCGTCGCCTGGCTCGTCTGGCACCTCACCCGGGTGCAGGACGACCACGTCGCCGGCGCCTTCGACCTCGACCAGGTGTGGCTGTCCGAGGGCTGGGAGAAGCGCTTCGGACTCGACCTGCCCCGCCACGACACCGGTTACGGGCACACCCCCGCGAAGGTCGCGAAGGTGCGGGTCGAGTCCGCCGACCTGCTGACCGGGTACTACGACGCCGTGCACGAGCAGAGCCTCGGCACCCTGCGCGGGCTGGCCGCCAAGGATCTCGAACGGATCGTGGACGAGCGCTGGGATCCCCCGGTCACCCTGGGGGTCCGCCTGGTGAGCGTCCTGTCCGACGACCTTCAGCACATCGGACAGGCCGCCTACCTGCGCGGGCTGCTTCAGAGCGCGGCCGCGTAACCCGGCAGGACCACGTCCTCAATGAGGGCCTTGCGCTCGTCGAACGGGATGAAGGCGCTCTTGAGGGCGTTCACCGTGACCGTGCGCAGATCCTCCACCGTCCAGCCGGCCTCCTCGACCAGCAGCGACATCTCCCGGGTCATCGTCGTACCCGAGACCAGCCGGTTGTCGGTGTTGAGGGTGACCCGGAAGCCCAGGTCCTTCAGGGCCGTGATGGGGTGCTCGGCGATCGAGGTGGCGCAGCCCGTCTGGAGGTTGGAGGTCGGACACATCTCCAGGGCGATCCGGCGGTCGCGCACCCATCCGGCCAGGCGGCCGAGCTTGCCGTCGACGATGTCCTCGGTGAGGCGCACGCCGTGGCCGATGCGCTGGGCACCGCAGACCTGAAGGGCCTGGTGGATGCTGGGCAGGCCGTGCGCCTCGCCGGCGTGGATGGTGAAGGGCACGCTCTCGCGGCGCAGGTGCTCGAAGGCGGCCAGGTGGTCGGCGGGCGGGAAGCCGTCCTCGGCGCCGGCGATGTCGAAGCCGACGACTCCGGCGTCGCGGTAGGCGACGGCCAGCTCGGCGGCCTCGCCGACGCGGTCGAACATCCGCATGCCGCACAGCAGAGTGCCGACACGGACCGGAGTACCGGCGGCGGCCGCCTTCGCCATACCGGCGGCGAGACCCTCCTGCACGGTCTCCACGACCTCGCTCAGCGTCAGGCCGCCGTTCGTGTTGAGCTCGGGGGCGTAGCGCACCTCGGCGTAGACGACACCGTCGGCGGCGAGGTCGAGGACGTACTCCTCGGCGACGCGCAGCAGGCCCTCGCGGTTCTGCATGACGGCGAGGGTGTGCTCGAAGGTGGCTATGTAGCGGACCAGGTCGCCGGAGTTGGCGGCCTCGAAGTACCAGGCTGCCAGCTCGTCCGGGTCGGTGGTGGGCAGGGTGTGACCGACCGCGGCCGCGAGTTCGACGACGGTGGCGGGGCGCAGGCCGCCGTCGAGGTGGTCGTGCAGGACGGCCTTGGGCAGGCGGCGGATCACTTCGGCGTCTACGCGCGTAGCAGTCATGGCGGGTCTTTCCTTGAGCGAGCGGTTCTGAGCGACGGGTGGAGGGTCAGCGGTCGGCGGGCTGGAGCAGGTCCCAGCGGTTGCCGTAGAGGTCCTGGAAGACGGCGACGGTGCCGTACGGCTCGTGGCGCGGCTGCTCCAGGAAGGTCACGCCGGCGGCGGCCATCCGGGCGTGGTCGCGGCCGAAGTCGTCGGTGTGCAGGAAGAACCCGACCCGCCCGCCGGTCTGGTCCCCGATCCGGGCGCGCTGGTCCTCGCCCTTGGCGCGGGCCAGCAGCAGGCCGGTGCCGTGGCCGTCCGTGGCGGTACCCGGCTCCACGACGACCCAGCGGGAGCCGTCGGGCCGCGACTCGTCCTCGGCCAGGCGGAATCCGAGGGCCTCGGTGTAGAAGCGGATGGCCTCGTCGTAGTCGTCCACGACGAGGGTGACCAGGGCAACGCGTCGCATCGGGGCCTTCCGGTGGAGGTGGTTAGCGGGTGAGGTTATACGTAAAACTTCGCGGGCGCCAGTCACAGTCGCACGGGTGGGTCCGACCGGTCCGCAGGGGCGGGCGATCAGGGCCTCTCGTCGCCCTGGGCGACCTCCACCCGGTGGTGGAAGTCGGCCGCCCCGGCCACCGCGGCCAGGCAGGAGACGGCGGTGGTGCCGGCGAGCAGCAGAGCGGCGATGCGCCGGCCGGTCCGGTGCGCGGTCCAGGGTGCGGCCAGCAGTGCCTGGACACGCTGCGGGACGGGGCCGGTCGTCGCGGCGGCGGCGAAGCCGGGACGCTCGGAGCGGGCGGCCTGGCCGGCCAGGGCGGCGCGGGCGATGGCGCGGGCGGTCAGGCGCCGGTCGCCGACCGATGCCGCCGCGGCCTCGTCGGCGGCGCGCTCGGCGGCGAGCCGGACGGTCGCTCGGACGGAGCGCAGGGCGGGGTGGCAGTGCCCGGCGAGTTCCGCGGCGGCGAGGAAGTGGTGGCCGCCTTCGTTGTGCGCCCGCTCGTGCGCGAACAGCGCCTCGCGCTCGGGGCCGTCGAGGCTGCGCAGCATGGCGGTGGTCACGACGATGCGGTGCGGACGCCCGGGCAGGGCGTACGCGTCGGGGTGGGGCGAGTCCACCACGCACAGATCACCGGCGGCCGGCCCGCGCCCGGCCTCGGTGCGGGCGGCCCGGAAGGCGCGGGTCTGGTGCAGGACCGAGCGCACGAGGGTCCAGCCGCACACGGCGAGGACACCGACGGAGGTCGCGGCGGCCGGGAGGACGACGAGGCCCGAGGCGGTGTGAAGCGGGTGGACCAGTTCGCCGAGCGCCGCGAACAGCGGCATCTCGAGCAGGCCGATCAGGACGAACGCGCCGAGCGCGGCCAGCGAGCAGCCCGCGAGGACGACCGCACAGGCAGTGATCGCCCACAGTGCGGCGACCAGCGCGAGCCGGTCCAGGGCCCGCCGGGCCAGCGCCGGGAGGGCGAACGGCAGCATCAGGGGCAGCAGAAGCAGCGCGGTCATCAGTCGTCGGATTCGAGCAGATCCCGCAGGATGCGTTCGTCGTCGGGACTGAGCTGGGCGACGAAGCGGGCGAGGACGGTCTCGCGGTCGCTGTCCCGGTCGAGTTCACTGTGCATCCGCCGGGCGGTGAGGCCCTGGGCGTCCTGGAGCGGGAAGTAGGCGTAGCCGCGGCCCTGACGCTGCCGCTCGACCATGCCCTTGTCGTGCAGGCGGGTGAGGATCGTCGTCACCGTCGTACGGGCGAGGTCCGCGCCGAGGCTCAGCTGCACCTGGCCGGGCGTCCGGGGCGCGCCGGCCGACCAGAGCGCGGCCATGACGCTCGCCTCGAGCTCGCCGGCCGGCCGGCGTTCGTCCTTGCCGTCGGTCATGGGAACGTCCTTCACCCCGTCATCGCCTCCAGCCCAGAGGACCGTCTACACAATTGTAGTCAGACGGGTGCCGTGCCATGGCCGCGCGCCCGCATGCCCATTATGGAAGGGGCCGCCGGACCAGTGCCGGGGCGCGCACCGGGGCCGCAGACCTAGGTCGCGGGCCGGAGGTGCGACGCGGCGGCGGTCGGTAGCGTCCCGGGCATGAAGATCACCACAACGGCCCGCACCGCAGAGCAGCGCAAGCACGACCTACTCGTCCGTCTGGAGCGGGAGACCGACATCTGGGTGGCCACGGCGGATGCGGACGGAGTGCCGTGTCTCGTGCCCCTGTGGTTCGTCTGGGACGGCGAGTCGGTCTGGCTGTCCACCCGCGGCACCAACCCCACCGGCCGCAATCTGCGCGACGGCGGCCGGACCCGGCTGGCCCTCGGGCACACCCGCGACGTGGTGCTCGTCGACGGGGAGGTGCGGGTCTTCGGCGCCGAGGACGTGCCGAGGGCGGCCGCCGACGCGTTCGCCGCCAAGACCGGCTGGGATCCGCGCACGGACAGCTCGTCGTACGTCTACCTCCAGGTGCGGCCGCGCGCGGTGCAGGCATGGCACGAGCAGCACGAACTTCGCGGCCGTCATCTGATGCGGGACGGCGTGTGGGCCGAGTGACAGCGACCACCGGTCGGCCCGTCGGTGTGGGCCCCTTGCCGAGTCGCGCCGACTCCTCGTCGGTGAGCCGCAGCGCGCCCGCCGCGACGTTCTCCACGAGTGGTCGGGGTTGCCGGTGCCGGGGACGGCGAGGACGTTGCCCGGAGTGCCGGGACGGAAGACGGCGCTGCCCGTCAGCCGCATCGCACCGAAGCCGATGCGGCTGACGGGCAGATCGGCGGGTGCGAAGGTGCCGGAGACGTCCACGGTGGTCGCTTCCGTGGTCGTCCGCGGGGGCCGGCACAGGGCACCCTGCCGGGCGTCAGCAGTACAGGTCGGCGCCCGGGGAGACCCCGAGGATCTGGGTGATGCGCTGGTAGGCGTCGACGCGGCTCTGTACCTGTGCGGGGTTT
>NZ_JBIWPP010000034.1:0-84630 GCF_044768335.1 Streptomyces sp. NPDC101151
CCGCCGCACCGGGGGCCGGGGCCGCGCGGGCGCCGCCGGGGGGATGAAAGGGGCGGGGGGGGTCGCTATGGTCACCCCCCCCCCCCCCCCCCCTCCTCTGATCCGCTGAGGTCACAGGACCTTGGACAGGAACGACTTCGTCCGGTCGTGCTGCGGGTTCGTCAGGACGTCGCGCGGGTGGCCGGCCTCGACCACCACACCGTCGTCCATGAAGACCAGCGAGTCGCCGACCTCACGGGCGAAGCCCATCTCGTGCGTGACGACGATCATTGTCATGCCGTCCTCGGCCAGGTCCCGCATCACGTCGAGGACCTCACCGACCAGCTCCGGGTCGAGCGCCGAGGTCGGCTCGTCGAAGAGCATCAGCTTCGGCTGCATCGCCAGCGCCCGGGCGATGGCGACGCGCTGCTGCTGGCCGCCGGAGAGCTGCGCGGGGTAGTGACCCTTGCGCGGGCCGAGGCCGACCCGGTCCAGCAGACGCTCGGCGCGTTCCCGGGCGACCGCCTTGGCCTCGCCCTTGACCTGGACCGGCGCCTCCATGACGTTCTCCAGAGCCGTCATGTGCGGGAAGAGGTTGAAGCGCTGGAACACCATGCCGATGTCCCGCCGCTGCGCCGCGACCTCCCGCTCCTTCAGCTCATGGAGCTTGTCGCCCTTCTGCCGGTAGCCGACCAGGTCGCCGTCGACGTACAGCCGGCCGGCGCTGATCTTCTCCAGGTGGTTGATGCACCGCAGGAAGGTGGACTTGCCGGAGCCGGACGGGCCGATCAGGCAGAACACCTCGCGCGGGTTCACCTCCAGGTCGATGCCCTTGAGGATGTGCGCGAGCCCGAAGGACTTGTGCACGCCCTCGGCCTTGACCATCGGCGCGCCGCTGCTCGGCGGTGTGATGTCCTTGCTGAGACTGGTCATCGGGCCACCTCCGGGCGCCGGAACGAACCGAACAGACGGAGGTTCTTCTTCAGACGCTGGAACGGCGTCGGCGGGAGGCTGCGCGTCGAGCCGCGGGCGTAACGGCGCTCCAGGTAGTACTGGCCGATGCTGAAGACCGTGGTCAGGATGAGGTACCAGATCGAGGCCACGAAGTACATCTCCACGACCGCCAGCGAGGTACTGGAGATGTCCGTCCCCGCCTTGAGGAGTTCGGGGAACTGTACCGAGTAGGCCAGCGAGGACGTCTTCAGCATGTTGATGAACTCGTTGCCGGTCGGCGGCACGATCACTCGCATCGCCTGCGGCAGGATCACGCGTCGCAGCGTCTTGCCCTGGGTCATGCCCAGCGCGTGCGAGGCCTCCGTCTGCCCCTCGTCCACCGACTGGATGCCGGCCCGGACGATCTCCGACATGTACGCGGCCTCGTTGAGGCCGAGACCCAGGAGCGCCGCCAGGAACGGGGTCATCACCTGGTTCATCTCGTCCTTGTAGAACCCCAGGTTGAGGATGGGGAACACGAGCGAGATGTTGTACCAGAGCAGCAGCTGCACCAGCACCGGGGTGCCGCGGAAGAGCCAGATGTACAGCCACGCCACGGTGCTGGTGACGGGGTTCGAGGACATCCGCATCACCGCGAGGATGATGCCGAGGACGAGGCCCAGGACCATCGCCAGCACCGAGATGTACAGCGTGTGCCACACGCCGGACAGGATGGTGCCGTCCGTGAGGTAGTCCGGGATGATGCCGTAGTTGATGTTCGCGTTGGAGAACGCGACACCGATCAGCGCCAGGATGGCGACGACGGCGGCACCGGCCACCCAGCGGCCGTAGTGGCGCACGGGGATGGCCTTGATCTGCTCCGGTGGCACCGACGCCGCCGGAGTCTTGTCGACCGTGTCAGTCACAGTGACAGCCCTTCAGTGTTGCCGCGGCTGTTCAGGAGCCACCGTTGATCTTCGCCTCGGTGACCGCGCCCTGCGTGACGTTCCACTTCTCGAGGATCTTCTGGTACTCGCCGCTCTTGATGATGGCGTTCATGGCGGCCTGGATGGCGTCGCGCAGCTGGGTGCTGTCCTTGCTCACCGCGATGCCGTACGGACCGGCCTCGATCTGCTCGCCGACGACCTCGAAGTCCTTGCCGCCGCCGGAGGTCTTGGCGTTGTAGGCCGCCACGGGGAAGTCGTTCAGGTCGGCGACGGACGCGCCCTGCTTCAGACGCAGCAGCGCCTCGGGGTCGGTGTCGAAGGTCTGCAGCGTGATGGCCTTCTTGCCGTCCTTCTTGCACTTCGTGTTCTGCGCCTTGGCGATGCCCTCGGACGTGGTGCCGCGCTGCAGGGCCACGACCTTGCCGCACAGGTCGTCCAGGGTCTTGATGCCCTTCGGGTTGCCCTTCTGGACCAGGATCGAGGTGCCGGCGGTGAAGTAGTCGACGAAGTCGACGCCGTTGCCGACCTTCTTGCCGGAGTCCGAGTCGATGCCGTTCTGGCGGTCCTTCGTGTCGTTCATCGCCGACATGATCGCGTTGGACCGGCCGCTCTGCAGACCCACGATGAGCTGGTCGAACTTGCCGTTCTGGAACTCGAACTTCACGCCGAGCTGCTTGCCGAGGGCGTCCGCGATGTCCGGGTCGATGCCGACGGACTTGCCGTTCTGCACGTACTCGACCGGCGGGTAGGCGATGTCGGAGCCCACCTTGATGACGCCCGCCTTCTTGATGTCCGCGGGGAGCTTGTCGGCGAGCGGCGCCGAGGCCGTCGAGCTGGAACCGTTGTCGCTGCCCTTGTCCGTCTGGTCACCGCAGCCGGTGAGAATCAGGGCGCCAGCGACCGCGATGGCACCGACCGCTGCAGTCCGGGTGCGGGCGGTCGTGCGACGGGTGGAGCTTGCGGTCATGGTGGTTCCTCCGGCGAAAGGGGTGGAGATGCCGTTAGGTCGACGAGAACACACACCTTCGGGTGTCGCGACCTCGTGGGTTTACGGCATCTTGCCATTCGGTCTGCGCCATTCAGGGGGGTGACTATGTCAAAATCGGATAACGGGTGACCCCCGAACCGCGTCAGGTCCCGTGAGGACAGGACATCAGGGCCGCAGATCTGCGGAAATCCATCACTCAGGCCGGAAAATCTTCGGGCCGTCTCACGATGTGGTCCATGGTTGCGCGGTGTACGGCCGGGTCCGAGTTACCGGCGAGTCACATTCGAGCCGCGCTTGTGTCAGCCGCGTGTCATCCACGTGTGGCCTTCTGGGATCCGAGATGTGACCTTGCACCTAATGGACTCGTCGTGAGCGCCGTCCGTCCGGTAAGAAGGTTCTTTACACCCCTCATCCGGGGCTCAGGGCGCGTGTGCGGCGCGCCCGTCGCGTATGTGCTCGTACGTATCAGCAATCGAGCCTTGCGCGGTGCCCGCCCACCCCTCACCAGGAGTGGTCGACCCTCAAACCATGCATACCTAAGGGGTAAAACAAAGTGGCAGCGGAGATCGTCAATCCTCGCAGCGACAGCAGTACGGATCAGGACGGGGCCGAGCCCCTCGATTCCTTCGATCCGGCGTTCGCGCTGCACCGTGGCGGCAAGATGGCCGTGCAGGCCACGGTGCCGGTCCGTGACAAGGACGACCTTTCCCTCGCGTACACGCCCGGCGTCGCGCGCGTGTGCACCGCGATTGCGGAGCAGCCGGACCTGGTCAACGACTACACATGGAAGTCCTCCGTGGTCGCCGTCGTGACCGACGGCACGGCCGTGCTCGGACTCGGGGACATCGGTCCCCAGGCATCCCTCCCCGTGATGGAGGGCAAGGCGATCCTGTTCAAGCAGTTCGGCGGCGTCGACGCGGTGCCGATCGCGCTCGACTGCACGGACGTCGACGACATCGTCGAGACCGTGGTCCGGCTCGCTCCCTCCTTCGGCGGAGTGAACCTGGAGGACATTTCGGCGCCCCGGTGCTTCGAGATCGAGCGCCGGCTGCAGGAACGCCTCGACATCCCGGTCTTCCACGACGACCAGCACGGTACGGCCGTCGTGACGCTCGCGGCCCTGCGGAACGCGGCGCGGCTGAGCGGGCGCGAGATCGGGCAGCTGCGGGCCGTCATCTCGGGCGCCGGCGCGGCCGGTGTCGCGATCGCCAAGATGCTGGTCGAGGCCGGCATCGGCGACGTGGCGGTGGCGGACCGCAAGGGCGTCGTGTCGGGCGACCGGGAGGACCTGACACCGGTCAAGCGGGAGCTGGCCGGTTTCACCAACAAGGCCGGCATCACCGGCTCGCTGGAGGACGCCCTCGCGGGCGCCGACGTCTTCATCGGCGTCTCCGGCGGTACGGTCGCCGAGGAGGCCGTGGCCTCCATGGCGAAGGGCGCCTTCGTGTTCGCGATGGCCAACCCGAACCCGGAGGTGCACCCGGAGGTGGCGCACAAGTACGCGGCGGTCGTCGCGACCGGGCGCTCGGACTTCCCGAACCAGATTAACAACGTGCTGGCCTTCCCCGGGATCTTCGCGGGCGCGCTGCAGGTGCGGGCCACGCGGATCACGGAGGGTATGAAGATCGCCGCCGCCGAGGCTCTGGCCGCGGTGGTCGGTGACGATCTCGCCGCCGATTATGTGATCCCGTCGCCGTTCGACGAGCGGGTCGCTCCGGCCGTGACCGCGGCTGTGGCCGCTGCCGCTCGTGCCGAGGGCGTCGCTCGTCGCTGACGTTGCGTCGATTGGCCCCGCCCGTTCGGGCGGGGCCGTTTTCTTTGCCCGCTCGCCCGCCCGTTCGGGTGACCTGGAGGGCGCCCCTGCGGGTCTGCCTCGTCGCGCTGCGCTGTACGGGTGCCGTCACGCAAGAGGGCATGTGTCACAGCGCCGCGCGGTTCCGCCGGCCGCACAGCGCACCTATCGTCGAGCCCATGTTCGCTGTCTACGCCGCCCGAATCGACCGCGACCAGCCGCTCTCCGGCCTTGAGTTGGGGGACCGTCCGGCCCCCGAGGCCCGCCCCGGCTGGAGCACGGTCACTGTGCGGGCCGCCTCCCTCAACCATCACGACCTCTGGTCCCTGCGGGGCGTCGGCCTTCCGGAGGAGCGGCTGCCGATGATCCTCGGCTGCGACGCCGCCGGGATCGACGAGGACGGCAACGAGGTCGTCCTGCACTCCGTCATCGGCCAGACCGGCCATGGCGTCGGCCCCGGGGAGCCGCGCTCCATCCTCACCGAGCGCTACCAGGGCACCTTCGCCGAGCAGGTCGCCGTGCCGTCCTGGAACGTCCTGCCCAAGCCGAAGGAACTGTCCTTCGCGGAGGCCGCCTGTCTGCCGACGGCCTGGCTGACGGCGTACCGGATGCTGTTCACCAACGCCGGGGTGCGGCCCGGTGACTCGGTCCTCGTGCAGGGCGCGGGCGGCGGGGTCGCCACGGCCGCGATCGTGCTGGGCAAGGCGGCCGGCCTGCGGGTCTTCGCCACCAGCCGGGACGAGGCGAAGCGGAAGCGGGCCCTGGAGCTCGGGGCCGTCGAGGCGGTGGAGTCAGGGGCCCGGCTGCCGCAGCGGGTGGACGCCGTCATCGAGACCGTGGGCGCGGCCACCTGGTCCCACTCGGTGAAGTCCCTGCGGCCCGGCGGCACGATCGTCATCTCCGGTGCCACCAGCGGCGACCGTCCCTCGCACGCCGAGCTGACCCGGATCTTCTTCCTGGAGCTGAAGGTCGTCGGCTCCACCATGGGCACCAAGGACGAGCTGGAGGACCTGCTCTCCTTCTGCGCCGCGACCGGCGTACGGCCCGTCATCGACGAGGTGCTGCCCCTGGACCGGGCCCGCGAGGGCTTCGAACGGCTGGAATCCGGCGACCAGTTCGGGAAGATCGTCCTGACCAACGGCTGATCCGCCGTCGAGGGAGCCGTGTGGTGCCGCTGACAGCCGGATGAGACGCGGCTGAGGGCCGGCCGGTCCGGCAGTGTGTCCCGGGAGTCCGGGGCGCACTGCCCGGGCCGGCCGGCCCTCGGTGTTCAGACCTTCGGGCCGCGCAGTATCGCCCCGATGTGGGCCGCCGCCGCCGACAGGTGGCGGCGGGCGTCACGGAGCTGGTCGGCGGTGACGCCGTGGTCGCGGGCCGCGTCGCGGATGTCGTCGCGGAAGCGGTCGAGGAGGCGGTCGAGGTCGCGGGTGGGATCACCGGTGGCGTCCTCGTGGGCCCAGGACGGCTCGTACTCGGCCGGGAAGTCCTCCGGGGCGGCGGAGTAGTCCGGTCCCGGCGCGGGGGCGGACTTGCGACGGCCCGTGCCCGGCTCCTCGGTGGTGCGGCCGAAGCCCCAGTCCTTGCCGACCTCCTTCCCGTAGCCCTTCCCGAACTCGCCGAACTCCTTGGCGAGTTCGGTCAGGCCCTCCCGTACGCCCGTCGGCCAGTCGCCGCGGGTGAAGTGGTCCTGCACGCTCTCCTGGACCCGGCGGGCGATGCGCTGCATCTCCTCCTGGGCCTGGGCCCGCGCCCGGGCCTGGGCCTCCTGGGCCTGGTGGCGGGCCCGCTGGGCCTCCTCACGGGCCCGGCGGCTCTCGTCCTTGGCGCGGCGGGCCTGCTCCTTCCACTCCTGCTTGACCCGGCGCATCTCCTCCTTGGCGGCCCGCCAGGCCTCCCTGTCGCCGAGATCGCCGAACTCCCCGAAGGGACCCGCCTCGCCGCCACCCGCCTTGGTGCCGCGGCGGGCCTCGGAGGCGGCCGCGCGCATCTCGCGCCGCAGATCGCCCGCCGCGCCGCGCACGTCGGCCCTTATCTCGGCGGCGAGTTCCGCGACGGACTCGCGGATCTCCAGCTCCAGGTCGGCCAGTTCCCCACTGCGGTCGGCCAGTTCCGCGCGGCCGGCGTCCGTGATGGCGTACACCTTGCGGCCGCCCTCCGTGGTGTGCGTGACCAGACCCTCGGCCTCCAGCTTGGCCAGCCGGGGGTAGACCGTGCCCGCCGAGGGGGCGTACAGGCCCTGGAAGCGTTCTTCGAGGAGCCTGATCACCTCGTAGCCGTGGCGCGGGGCCTCGTCGAGCAGTTTGAGCAGGTAGAGGCGGAGGCGGCCGTGGGCGAAGACGGGGGGCATGTCAGAGCACCTTCTTGTCGGTCGTGCCGTCGGCCGGGGCGCTGGAGGCGTCGGAGCCCTGGCCGGAGACGGAATTCTCCCCCGCGGCGCTCTCGGCTGCGGACGTCGGGTCGGATGCGGGTCCGGTGGGGCGCTCGGCCTCCCGCGGGGTGTTGTGCTCGTCCTCTCCCGGGGGGCGGCGCAGCAGGGCGATCGAGCCGGAGACCGTGGTGGCCCTGAGCTTGCCGGTGCCCGCGCCGAGGCGGCCGGTGATCTTGTGGGCGCCCCACTGGCCGTGCACCCGCAGGCCGTCGAAGGCGTTGGAGATCGTGCCGCTCGCCGTGTTCGCCTCCACTTCCGCGTCCGCCGGGTGCGGCAGGCGGATGGCGATCTCGCCGGAGACGCTGGTCAGCCGGATGTCGGTGGGGCCGTCCGGGTCCAGGTCGATGATCATGGAGCCGCTGACCGAGTCGGCGCGGACGGAGGGGCCCGAGCCCTCGACCACGGTCAGGTCGCCCGAGACCGAATGGAAGCGCAGGTCGCCCGTGACGGCCTGGGCCTCCAGGTTCCCGGACACGGTGTCGGCGCGGACCGGGCCGGAGAGGCCCACGAGGGTCGTGTCGCCGGTGACGCCCTTGACCGCCGAGGGGCCGCTGATACCGGAGACGACCGCGCCGGCGCCGACCACGCCGACCTCCACGCGCGTGTCGGCGGGGACCGCGAGGGAGACCACGGCGCTGCGCCGCCAGCCCTTGCGGTCGAGCCACTTGAGGAAGCCTTTCCAGGGCAGGTCCTCGTACGCCACCGTCAGGGTGCCGTCCTGGTGCGTGACGATCAGGGGTGGGCCCTCGATGTCCGAGACTTCCAGGCGGGCGGAACCCTCCTCCGTGCCCACCACGTTCACCGTTCCGTTGACGATGCGTACGTGCAGGTCGCTCACGGGGGTGTCGAAGGTGAGCTTCTGGGGCTCGGCGACGGACCACTCGGACATGGGATGCCTCCTCGGGCGGGCACGGTCGCGCCGTGCGACACGCCATATCGCGTCTTCTGTCAAACACGATATATCGTGGTCACGGAAAGTCAAGGCACCTTTCGTGCGGGGAGTTCTGCGGACCCGCGGCGGACGGTGAACCGCGGTTCGGCGGCGGCGGTGGCCGCCCGCAGCCGCACCGGCACCGGACCCCGGCGCCGTTGCATAGGCTGTTCCTGAACCCACCCACCCACGGGACGCAGACGCAGGAGAGGCAGTCCATGTACTTCACCGACCGCGGTATCGAGGAGTTGGAGAAGCGGCGCGGCGAGGAAGAGGTCACCTTCGAGTGGCTTGCCGAGCAGCTGCGCACGTTCGTGGATCTCAACCCGGACTTCGAGGTGCCCGTCGAGCGGCTCGCGACCTGGCTCGCCCGGCTCGACGACGAGGACGACGAGTAACGTCGGCCACTCCCGTCACGGCAGGGGCGATCATCGGCCGTATCGTTCGCCGACCCTCCCTCTCCGCTTCCTCCGGAGTTAGCCTTCTCCTCCCATTCGGTGAACGGGGGCGTCATGGGTGGAGGAGTCGAACGCATCCGGCTCGACGACGGAACCGTCGTCTGGGCCAGGATCGGCGCGGCCGACGAGGAGGCGCTGGACGAGGGCGGTTACTGGGACACGGGGCTCGGGGACCGGGTCATCGACATGGCGGGCGGACTCGCCGGCACGGTCGGTGGCGTCGTGCGCTCCCTGCGCGCCGGTCTGGACACACCCGCTCCGGTCGAGGTGTCCGTCACCTTCGGAATCGAACTGACGGCGCAGTCCGGCAAGATCGTGAGCGCCATCGCGGAGGGCGGCGGCAAGTCCTCCCTGACGGTGTCCCTGACCTGGACCGAACCGGCCGCCACGGCGGACGGCGCGGACCCCCCGACGCCGGGCGGCGCCACGGTACCGCCCCAGTCCCCGGCCCCCGGCGCCGCATGAGCGCCTTCGACGAGTTGGTGCGCCCCTCCCTCGCGCGCATCGGCGCACCGGGTGACGGGTATGCAACGGACCGTGACCTGTACTGGGGTTCGGGGTTCTTCGTGGCCCCGGGCTGGCTGGTGACCTGCGCCCATGTCGTGGGGAAGGGGGGAGCCGCGGTGTGCCGAGGGGAGAGCGCCATGCGCGTGACCTGGCAGGAGCGCACCGCCGCCGACGTCTGGGAGGAACGCACCGGCACCGGGACCGCCGTACTCCTCGCGCCGAGCCCCGGGGCAGCGGAGTCGTTCCGCGATGCGTGGCCGTTTCCCGACCTCGCGCTCGTCCGGGTCGCCGGCGCGGCCGACGTGCGCTGCCTGTGGCTGAGCGACCGGGAGCCGGGCGCCCGCGCCCCGGTCGGGCTGTACGGCTGGTCCGTGCAGACCGGCGAGCTGGGCATCCGGCACGGCACCGGCGAACTCACGGGCTCCGACGCCCGCGCGCTGCTGCTGGGCGGCAGCCTGCCGATCGGTGGACTGTCCGGCGGGCCCGTCCTCGATCTGCGGCACGGCTCCGTCATCGGCGTGATCAAGGGGCGCCGCCGGGAGGAGGGGGTCGCCGTCCCGGTCACCGCGCTGCACGAGCTGCGGGAGACACGCGACGGAGCGCGCGTCCTGCACGAGGTCCTGCGCGCTCACGACCTGCACCACCTCCGCCTGTACGACGACCCGTCGCCGTACGCGAACTGGACCACGCTCCAGGCGGGACTGCCCGCCCTCGCACCCCCCTGCTCCGGAATCACCGCCGACCTCCGCGCCCGGCTCTACGCCCACCTCGCCGAGCTGCCGCCGCCCGCCGGAGCGGGCGAGATCGTCCACCTCGTGGACGAGGTCAAGGAACAGGTGCGCGGCGAACGGCTGCGCTCGATGGTGCTGCAGAACGTGCGGACCTGGCGCGAGGGCGCCGGGCTGTTGTACGGGCTGCGCACGCTGGAACCGGGCGGCGGCGGCACTCTGGTCGATCTCGACGCCGTCCTGCTGTACGCGGCGAAGGCGGTCCGCAGGACCGTGCGGGACCGCCCCGGGGCGGTGGACCCGGCGCGGCTGAGCGCGTTCACCCACTGGCTGGGCGAGCAGGCCGACGGCCATGAGCACTGGGCGGTCGGCGAGGCCGTCCGGGGGCTGCTGGAGGGGGCCGACGCACCCGTGCGGGCCGACGCACCCGTGCAGGCAGGCGCCCGAGGGCCGGACGGCGTCCGCCCCTGCATCCCGCCGGCCCCGCCCGCCGTGCGCCCGCCCGCCACCCGCACCGACGTCCTCGTCAGGATCGGTGCGCCCATGTACGACGGGCGCTACCCGTGGAGCGTGCAGCTGATCTACGACGGCCTGGACATCACCCCGGTGGACGCAGACGACCGGGGGGTACGCGCCGAGGAGCTGGTCGCGGCGCTGCGCCGGCCGCTGACCCAGGCGCTCAGCCAGGGCGACCACGGAGAGCACCTGGCCGCGATCGAGGTGTTCCTGCCCCGCAAGCTGTTCGATCTGCCGGTGGACGAGTGGCAGTTGCTGCCCGACGGTCCCGCCCCGCCCGACGCCGTGACGGACGAAGGGCACGAAGGGTACGAAGGGTACGCAGGGGACGATGGCGACGGTGACGACGGCGATGACTTCGTGGACGAGCGGTCCATGCCGCTCGGGATGCGCCGGACCGTCGTCATCCGGGACATGCGGCGCAACGACCGGGCGCCCGCACCGGAGTGGCGCAGGCGCTGGCGGGGCGCGGTCCGCGGGCCGCTCGCGCACGAGCCGCTGCACGGCAGGGCGCCGGCCGACGGCCACCTCGCCGCGACCGCCGCCGCGGGCAGGTACCCGTACTACGGCGCCCTGTCGGTGATGGACGACACCTGTGTTCCGGTCTACTGCGGTCCCGTCGGCAGCGGGGAGGGGCAGGCGGCGATGAGGGACGCGCTGATGGCCGGCCACTCGGTGGTGCTCTGGCGCCGGGACCGGCACGACCACGACGAATGCAAGGACTTCCACCGGCAGGCCGCCCATGCGCTGGCCACCGCCCGGCACGCCGACGGCCTGCACGGACCGGTGCGTGACCTGCGCATCCGCCTGTACGACCCCGAATCGGCCCGGGCTCAAGGCCTGCGTGGGAAGCTCGCCGTGCTGTTCGACCCGCCGGACCGGCCGCCGTACGCCACCGAGACGATGCGCCCGCCGCCGCTGGCCGCCCCCGGCGGCTGACCCGTCCGGCGCGCCCGCCGGACATCCCGTCAACCCGCTTGACACGCAAGGCCGTTCGGCAGGGCCGGAAGTGAACGCCGGACACTCCGAACCTCGGCAGACACGGCCGCCTGACGGTAGCCTCGTACGTCGGACGGCCGGGCCCGCTGCATGATCACCAGAGCCGGGAGGAGCCCAAGGTGAACGACTGGCGGATCTACCGCGGAGTGGGTCAGCCGCACGACGGCATGCGGCGGTTGCCGGCGCCGCCGCCCTGGCGCGACTTCGCGGCCTCCCGGGAGGGCGCGGAGGCCGGCCCGGAGGACCCCAGCAGCGCCCGCCGGCTCGGCGTACGCCGCCGCCTGGTGGAGAACTACGCGCCACGGCCGGCCGAGGTGGACGCCGTCAATGCGGCCCTCTATCTGCGCCGGCCCCTGCTGGTGACCGGCAACCCGGGCACGGGCAAGTCGACCCTGGCGTACGCGATCGCCCATGAACTCGGCCTCGGCAAGGTGCTGCGCTGGCCCATCGTCAGCCGCACCACTCTCCAGGACGGCCTGTACCGGTACGACGCGATAGGCCGCCTCCAGGACGTCCAGCTGGAGCGCGCCGGCGGTACCGAGGGCGCGACGGCGGCCCCCGGCATCGGGTCGTACATCCGGCTCGGCCCGCTCGGCACCGCGCTGCTGGCCGCCGAGCAGCCCCGTGTGCTGCTCATCGACGAACTCGACAAGAGCGACCTCGACCTGCCCAACGACCTTCTCAACACCCTGGAGGAAGGCGAGTTCTCGATCCCGGAGCTGGAGCGGCTGGCCGACCGCGAACCCGTCGTCGAGGTGCTCACCCACGACGGCGACCGGGTCGCCGTCCGCGGCGGACGGATCTCCTGCACCGCATTCCCGGTGATCGTCCTGACCTCCAACGGCGAACGCGACTTCCCCGCCCCGCTGCTGCGGCGCTGCGTCCAGCTGGAACTGGACCCGCCCGGCGAGGAACAGCTCACCGCCATGGTCGAGGCGCACCTCGGCGCGGACGGTGTCGACGCCGGCGCCGATCTCATCCGCAGGTTCCTGGAGCGCGAACCCGGCGAGGTGCTCGCCGCCGACCAGCTCCTCAACGCCCTCTTCCTCACCCGGCACGACCCGCGCGCCCAGAGCCTCACCCGCGAACGGATCGCCGAGATGCTCATGCAGCCGCTCGACCGTACGAGGTGATGGGCGGATGCCCGGGATGCGCCTGGACGAGCTGATCGGCAAGCTGCGCCAGGGTGGGCTCGACCTCACCGCGGAGGACGTGGCGGACGCGGTCTGGCTGGCCGGGCGGCTCGGCGCGGCCGCGCCCCGCGACGCGCCCGCCCAGCCCGGCGCCGCCCCGGCCGGCCGGCTCGACGGCACCCCGGAGGCGTTACCCTCCGAACCCTCCGGTTCCGCCGGTTCCGCCGCATCCCAGGATTCCGACCCGCCCCGCTCCCGGACGGACGCGCCCGCCGCCCGCATCCCGCTGCTCACACCCGGCCTCACGGTGCGTTCGCAGGCCGATGCCGCCGCGCCCGCCGCCTTCCCCGTCCGCGCGCCCGCCGCCGGCGCCCTGCCGGGGTTGCTCGGCCTGGAGAAGGCGCTCCGCGCGCTCGGCCGCTACCGGGTCGCCTCCGTCCGCTCCGAGGACGAGCCGATCGACGAGGAGGCCACCGCCGACCGGGCCGCCGCCAGCGGCATCCTGCTTCCGGTCACCCGGCCCGGCCGCCGCCGGCGCTGCGACGTCCAACTGCTCATGGACACCGGGCCCGCCATGGCCGTGTGGGGTCAGCTGGTCGAGGAACTGCGCCAGGCCTGCCAGCAGTCCGGCGCGTTCGCCTCCGTCCGCGTCCACCACCTGTACGCCGACGGCTCCGGCGCCCCCCTCGTCGGGACGACCGCCGGTCCCGGCCGGCACACCCGGCTGCGCCCGGCCGACGAACTGCACGACCCCACCGGCCGCCGGCTGACCTTCGTCATCAGTGACTGCGTGGGCCCGCTGTGGCAGAACGGCAGCGCCCAGCGCCTGCTCCACCAGTGGCCGCGCACCGCCCCGCTGGCCGTGGTCCAGCCGCTGCCGCCCCGCCTGTGGGGCCGTACCGCGCTGCCCGCCGAGCCCGGTCTGCTGCTGCGCCCCGCCGAGGTGGGCGGACGCCTCGGCTTCCTGCCCGACGACGAGCCCTGGGAGGAACCGGCCCCGGGCGCCCGCCCGGTACCGGTCCTGCAGCCCACCCCGGAGGCCTTCGAGGCCTTCGCCCGGCTGCTCGGCGGGGTCGGCCCCACCAGCGAACGCGCGTGGGCGGCTCTCACCGACCCGGGCAGGGTCCCGGCGGCCGCCCCGGCCGCCCCGGCCGGTACGGCACCACGCGGCGACGACGACGCGCTGCGCGCGTTCCGCGCCGGAGCCTCACCCGGCGCCCTGCGCCTGGCCGTCTACCTCGCCGCGGCCCCGCTCACGCTGCCGGTGATGCAGCTCGTGCAGCGGGCGATGCTGCCCGACACGGGCCCCATGGAACTCGCCGAGGTCCTGCTCGGCGGCCTGCTCAGACAACTCCCCGGCACCGAGGACCAGCCCTGCTTCGCCTACTCGGGCCGGGTGCAGGACCTGCTGCTGTCCTCCCTCGACCAGGACACCGCCGGGCTCGTGCTCAAGCACTGCTCGGCCTATGTGGAACGGCACTTCGGCAAGGGCACCCGCAACTTCGCCGCCCTCGCCGCGGCCCGGCTCGCCGACCACGACCCGGCCGCCGGCGCAGGAGCCCTGCCCGGGGACACCGGCTCGCCGGAGGGCGGCGGCAGCGTCGAGGCCGAGCTGTTCGCCCGCATCCCGGCCCGCGTCCTGCGCTTCTACCTGCCGGACCTGGTCACCCCCGACCCGTTGACCGAGGCCGAGCGCCTGCTCGCCCAGTGGCACCATCTGGCCGACCCGGAGGTGCTGCGCCGCGCCCGGGAACAGGCCCTCGCGGCAGCCGGACCCGGCACCGGGACCGCCCCCGGCACCGACCTGCGGCCCCACCTGGTCCTCGGCCGCATCCTGCGCGCCGAGGCGGGCACGGCGGCCGCGCGTGCGGCGGGCAGCCGCGCCGAGCTGTTGCGCGAGGCCGCGACCGAACTCGCCGCGGCCCATGCGGCGGCCCCTGCCGACAGCCGCGAACGGGCTGCCGCCGCCCTGGAACTGGCCTCCTGCCGACGCGAGTTGTGGCAGCTGACGGCGGAGAGCGAGCACCTCACGGCCGCCCTGGAGGTCCTGGATCCCGGCCTGGCCCCCTGGCCCGGACTGACCGGGCAGGCACGCGAATGGGCCCGCGCACGGCGCTCGGACGACCCGGACGCGGCGGGGGAGACCGGGAGCGGATCCGAGCCGGACGGTCCGGGCGGCCCGGCGGAAGCCGCGGCCCCGACCTCCTCGGGACCCGGGCCGGCGGACGGCGCCACCGGGCGGGACGCCCCGCCCCGGGCCGTCACCGCCCACCGGTCCCGTCTCCTGCTGCGCGGCCGGATCCTGCTCGATCTGCGCCACCCCGGTGCCGCCGTCGGCGAACTGAGGGAAGCCTGCGGAATCCTGGACTCCGAGGGCGCCGCCGACGCCCTGCGCGGCCCCGCGCTGCTCGACCTGGCCCGGGCCCTGCGGGAATCCGGGGCCGAGGACGGCGAGACCCGGCGGGTGCTGCTGCGGGCCCGGCGGACTGCCGGGGACGACCCCGATCTGCTGCTGCCCTGCCTGGCCGCGCTGGCCGCCTTCCACGACGCGGCGGGCGAGGCCGGGGAGGCCGACGAGGCGTACGAGCGGGCCGCGCTGCTCGCGCCCGCCGAGGGCACCGCCCGCTGGCAACTCCTCGTCGCCTGGGGCGAGTCGCTGCTGCGGCGGGCCTCGGCAGGGGACGGCGCCGGGATCGTGGACCGGGCCGAGTACGTGCTGCGCGAGGCGCTGAAGTCGCTGCCCGCCCGGTCCGCGCACCGCGGGCGGCTCCAGGGGCTGGTCGGCAGCGCGCTCGCCCAGCGGTTCCGCCATCTCGGCTTCCTGCCCGACCTGTTCGAGAGCCGGCACCTGCTCGGCCAGGCGGTGCGCGCCGCCGCCGACGCGGCCGTACGGGCTGAGGTGTGGCTGCAGCTCGGGCGGGTGCGGCTGGAGGGCTGGCAGCACGCCGGTGTGCCGGTGCTGATGGACGCGCTGCAGGCGTACGAGAACGCCGAGCGGGAGGCGCGGGCCGCCCACGGCAGCGACCCGGGCTCGGTGACGGCCGCCCGCGCACGGCACGGCAGCGGGGCGGTCCTCGCGCTGATGGGACGGCCCGGAGCGGCCCGCAGCGCCTACCGGGCGGCCCGCGAGCAGTGGCAGCGGCTGGTGGGCGCGCTACGGGAGGTGGACTGGGCGGACGTGGCGCTGACCCGCCGGGCGGAGGAGGAGTTGCCCGCGGGCGAGGGCCGGGGGATGTCGGAGGAGAGGTGGCGCCAAGTGGCTCCGCCGTGGTGGCCTTGGACTCAGGAGTGGAACAACTCGGCCGAGCTTGACCGGAGTTGATCCCGGTCGGGTTTCTGCTTCCGGCCTGTCGGGAAGAACTGGGCAGCCGTCACGGCCGTGCGGGGCGGGCGTGGGGCAGGAAGGAGCCGAGGTGGGGGAGCAGAGGACACGGGCGGCCGGCCTCGGCCGGGACATCGGAGGGGGCCTGATCCCGCCCGACCTCACCGACGTCGACCTGCGGACATTGCGTGCCGCGGACGACCGGCAGCTGGTCGCGGCCGCGCTCCGGGTACTGACCTCGGCCCATCGCCTCCGGGAGGTCTGGTACTCCGGCAGCGATCCCGACAACGTGGCCGCGCCGCCTTCCGGGCGTTCGTTTTCGGCCGCCTGCGCACGGCCCTGCACGGGCGAGGACCCACGGGGATGACGTCGGTGACCCTGCCCGAGATCCTCACGGACCTCGCCGGCACCCGTCCCTCCCCCGACAGCACGGCGGCACTGCGTGCCGCGCTGCATGCCCGACGGCTCCTGATGCTGAAGGCCCTCCTCCTCCGGTACGAGCGGCAGCGCGGCGAGCTGCGGCCCGCGGCACGCCGGAGCTTCGAACGGGACTGGGCCCTGCTGGAGGAGGCCGAGCGGACGGACGCCGAGGCCGTCCGCGAGGTGATCGACTACCCCATGACCGGCACATGGCTGAGCGAAGCGCTCTCGGCACTGCCCGGCCCGCGCTTCGAGCAGCACCTGGGGCACCTCGGTGGACTGGCCGTCGCGGCAGCGGTCCGGGCCCGCTGCACCTTCGAGGTGACGCGCGTCGAACCCTCCGGCGCGCTGCATCTGCCCGGCCTCGGCACCCTGCGATGTCCCTCCGGACAGGTCCGGCTCACCGGCCGGGCCGGAACCGTACGCGTCACCGACGGCCCGGACGGAGACGAGCCGCTCGCCCTGACCGCCACGCCACGGCACCCCGAACCCGCCGACCCCGCCTCGGCCTGGGCGCCGTTGGTCGCGCTGAGCGGCGGCGCGGTCCTCGACGACCTGGATCCCTATCGGGTGCCGCCCGGCGGAATCGGCCCCGGCGCCCTGCGCGCGGCCGAGCGGTCCGGCGTCGGCCACCGCCACTGGAGCCGGCTCTGGCGCGAGGCGCACCTGCTGATCGCGGCGGCACACCCGGAGCGCGCCGCCGAGACGAGGTGGACGGTGCGTGCCGTGGTTCCGCTGGAGCACCCGGATCACCCCGACCCCCCGATCAGCGCGACACTCCGTGCCGCCCCGGGCGCGGTCCTCGCGGAGCCGCCCGGCGACGCGGGCGTCCTCGCCGACCTGCTGGTGCACGAGACCCACCACACCAAGCTGGCCGCACTCGGGGAGGCCGTCCCGCTCTTCCGGCCCGGCGGGGACACCCTGCACCGGGTGGGCTGGCGTCCCGACCCGCGGCCGGTGTCCGGGGTGCTCCAGGGCGCCTACGCGCATCTGGCGCTACTGGACCTGTGGTGGCGGGCGCGGGCCGGGCCGACAGTCCCCGCACCGTGGCGGCGGCACGCACAGAGCCGGTTCGAGGCCCACCGGGACGAGGTCGCCGAAGCCTTGTCCATACTGCGCGAATCCAGTGAACTGACCCTTGCCGGAAGGGAGTTCGTCCGGGGCATGGACCGGCATCTGGCCCGGCTCGGCGCACTGACCCGGCATCCGGCATGACGCCGGATACGGGGTCGGTTGCGTTACGTTATGCATGCGGTCGCCCAACGTGGGACGGCGGCGGGAACAGGGAGCGGTCATGGCGGAGCAGCGGCGGTCGGGCGGAGACGGTCCGGGGGCACCGGAACACTTTCTGGTGGTCTTCCCGGGGTACCACCGCTCCTGGGCGGCATGGATCGCGTACTGCCTGGAGCGCCAGGGCCACCGGACCACCCTGCAGCGCTGGGACCCGCCGCGCGTGGTTCCCCTGGAGGACGCCCTCGGCGATCTGCTGCTGTCCAGCGGCCGCGTCCTGCTGGTGCTCAACGACTGGTTCTTCGAACTGGGCCCCCGGCCCGCCGGGGAGTGGAACGACGTACTGCGCGGCTTCGTCGCCGCGCACGCCGAACGCTTCGCCGCCGTCAACCTGACCAACCGTCCGCTGCTGCCGGCCACGGCGGTGCTGGAGCCGGCCAGCCTGTGGGGGCTGAGCGAGGAGGCCGCCGAGGAGCGGCTGCTCGGCCGGCTCGCCCTGGAGCGCCGCCGCGTCCCGAAGGCGCTGCCCGGCCGGGTGCGCTACCCCGAGAACCGCTGCGACATCTGGGGCGAGGTCCCGCGCCGCAACCCGCGCTTCACCGGGCGCGACGACCTGCTCAACGAGATCCACCAGCGCCTCTCGGACGCCGAACAGGGAGCCTCCTCCTGCACGCTGCTCGGCATGTCGGGCATCGGCAAGACCCAGCTGGCCGCAGAGTACGCGCACCGCTTCAGCACCGACTACGACCTGGTGTGGTGGGTCAACTCGGACGACCGCAACATCCAGCGCGACCGCCTCGGCGAACTCGCCGTGGAACTCGGCCTGCGCATCGGCGGCGAGCCCGGCGAACGCATCCGTGCCGTGCGGGACGCCCTGCGGCGCGGCGAACCGTACGGCAACTGGCTGCTGGTCTTCGACGGCTGGGACGACACCGACGGGGTCAACGCCCTGCTGCCCCAGGGCACCGGGCATGTGCTCGTCACCTCCCGCAACCGCGCCTGGAGCGAGCACACCGACGTGGTGGAGGTCCCCACCTTCCTGCGTGCCGAGTCGACCGCCTATCTGCTGCGCCGCGCGCCGCACATCGCCGCGACGGAGGCGGACGAGGTCGCCGCCGAGTTCGGTGACGTGCCGCTGCCCCTGGTACAGGCCGCCTCCTGGCTCGGCGAGTCCGGCATGGAGGTGCCGGAGTACCTGCGCATGGTGCGTGAGCGCCGGCTGTCCACCGTCGACGAACCGGCCACCGGCGAGGGCTTCCCGCAGTCCTCGATGACCTCCTGGTCGATACTGCTCAACCGGCTGCGCCGGGCCCAGCCGCAGGCCATCGACGTGCTCAGCCTGTGCACGTCGTTCGCGCCCGGACGGATCCCGCTCGGCCTCATCCGGGCCTACCCGCGCGCCGAACTGCCCGAGGAACTGCGCTGGATGGCCACCGACCTGCCGGCCTGGACCCGGGCGCTGGACACCCTGGTCAACTACTCGGTGCTCACCCGGGAGACGCGCGGCCCGGCCGGCGCCGAGATGGGCCCGCACCAGGAGTCGGTGCACATGCACCGGCTCGTCCATGACATCGTCTCCAAGCTGACCAGCGAGGACAGCCGCACCCGCCACCGCCGGGCGGTGCGCACCCTGCTCGCCGAGGCCGACCCCGGCAACCCGGCGGACAGCCGGACCTGGCCCCGCTACGCCGAGCTGCTGCCGCACCTGGAGCCCTCCGGAGCGCTCGACAGCAACCAGCCCCGGGTGCAGGAGCTGCTCCTGAACTGCCTGCGGTACTGCGTGCGCAGCGGCGAGTACAACAGCGGTCTGGAACTGGTCCGCAAGATCCGGGACGCCTGGTCGCAGTTCATGGAACCGCTGGCCCAGCCCATGCTCGACCTGACCACCCAGCAGGGCAACATGCTGCGGGCCAGCGGCAGATTCCGGGACGCCTACGACCTGGACCACGCAGCCCTGGAGAAACTCCGGGCGGCCCCGCGGCCCAACCCGCTCGGCGAACTCGTCACCAGGAGCGCGATGGCGGCCAGCCTGCGCCACCTGGGGCGCTACCGGGAGGCGTACGACCTCCAGCAGGAGGTCCTCGACGGCAACGAGCGGCTTCTCGGCGCGGACGAGCCGCCCACCCTGGTGGCCCGGCACAACCTGGGGGTCGGCCTGCGCCTGCTCGGCCGCTACGCGGACGCGTACGACCTCGACCTGGACACCCTCTCCCGGCGCGAGAGCGTACTGCGCGCCCGCCACATCACCACCCTGAACTCGGGCAACGCGGTCACCCACGATCTGCGCCTGCTGGGCCGCTACCGCGATGCCCTGGTCCGTCAGGAGCCCGTCGTCCGGCTCCATGTGCAGGTGCTCGGACCGCAACATCCACAGACCCTGGAAGCCCGCGCCCAGCTGGCCATGTGCCGTCGCCGGGAGGGCAGCCAGTCGCAGGAGGTGGGGCCGTCGATGGCGACCCTGCTGGAGCAGCTGGAGCAGCTGCACGGCCGCGAGCACTACCGCACCCTGGCCTTCATCACCAACTACGGCAACTATCTGCGGGAGCACGGCGACCTCAGCCAGGCCCGGGACCTCATCGACGAGGCCGAGTCCGGCTACCGCTCCCTGCTCGGGCCGGCCCACCCCGTGGCCACCGGCATGCTCTCCAACACCGGTCTCGTCATGCAGGCCGCCGGCGAACGTGCCGAGGCGATGGCGATGTTCGAGTCGGCACTGGGCGGGCTCAGCGCCACGCTGGGCGCCGACCACCCCTGGGTGCTGGGCTGTGCGCTGAACGCCTCCAGCGCCCGGAACTTCAACGGCCGGATCGCCGACGCCGTCGAACTGAGCCGGGACACGCTGCGCAGGGCCCGGCACACCCTGGGCGACCAGCATCCCCTCACGCTGTCCTGCCAGGTGGCGCTCGCCGCGGACCTGCGGGCGGCGCGCGAGCACGAGGAGGCCGGGAAGCTGGAGGAGGACGGGCTGCTCGGGCTCACTCGTACCCTCGGCGCCCAGCACCCGCACACCATCTCCGCGCGCCAGCGGACGCGGCCCTACTGGGACTTCGAGGCGTACCTGGGCTGAAGCGCCCCGAAGGGGACGCGGGGAACGGCGCGGCCGGCCATGACGGACGCGCAGCCGTGAACGGACCGAATCAGCCCCCTGGGCAGACGAAGGGCCCGGTACCGAGCGGGAACTCGGTACCGGGCCCTGAGCGTCGGCTGAACCGCCGGAGGCCTACGCCTCGAACACCTCACGCACCAGCTGCTCCTGCTCGGCCTGGTGGCGCTTGGCGGAGCCCACCGCCGGGGACGAGCCGTGCGGACGCGAGATGCGGCGCAGGCGCTCGCCGTGCGGGACGTCCGGGCCGACCGCCAGGTCCAGGTGGTCGATCAGGTTGAGCGCGATGAACGGCCAGGCACCCTGGTTCGCCGGCTCCTCCTGCGTCCACAGGTACTTCTCGGCGTTCGGGTACTTGTTGACCTCCGCCTGGAGCTCCGCACCCGGCAGCGGGTACAGGCGCTCGATGCGGATGATCGCCGTGTCCGTGACACCGCGCTTGACCCGCTCGGCCTCCAGGTCGTAGTAGACCTTGCCGGCGCAGAAGACGACCTTGCGGACCGCGGCCGGGTCGGTGATCGACTCGTCGCCGATGACCGGGCGGAAGTGGCCGTTCGTGAACTCCTCCGCCTTCGAGGCCGCCGCCTTCAGGCGCAGCATCGACTTCGGGGTGAAGACGACCAGCGGCTTGTGGTGCGGGTTGTGCACCTGCCACCGCAGGAGGTGGAAGTAGTTCGACGGGAGCGTGGGCATGGCCACCGTCATGTTGTTCTGCGCGCACAGCTGGAGGAAGCGCTCCGGGCGGGCGGACGAGTGGTCCGGGCCCTGGCCCTCGTAGCCGTGCGGGAGCAGCAGAGTGACGCCGGACGTCTGGCTCCACTTCTGCTCGGCCGACGAGATGAACTCGTCCACGACCGTCTGCGCACCGTTGACGAAGTCGCCGAACTGCGCCTCCCACATCACCAGGGCGTCGGGACGGGCGAGCGAGTAGCCGTACTCGAAGCCCATGGCCGCGTACTCGGAGAGCAGGGAGTTGTAGACGTTCAGGCGCGCCTGGTCCTCGGAGAGGTACTGCAGCGGCGTGTACTCCTCGCCGGTGCTGCGGTCGATGAGGACCGCGTGGCGCTGGCCGAAGGTGCCGCGCTGGGAGTCCTGGCCCGCGAGGCGGACCGGAGTGCCCTCGAGCAGCAGCGAGCCGACGGCCAGGGTCTCGCCCATGCCCCAGTCGATCGTGCCGTCCTCGACCATGGCCGCCCGGCGCTGCAGCTGCGGCAGCAGACGCGGGTGGACGGTGATGTGGTCGGGGATGTTGACCTGGGACTCGGCGATCCGCTTGACGGCCTCCGCGGAGATCGCGGTCGGGACCGAGACCGGGAAGCCGTCCTGAGGCTCCTGGACGTCCCCGGCGGCCGGCTGCGAGGTGGCCTCGCGGACCTCGGTGAAGACCTTCTCCAGCTGGCCCTGGTAGTCCTGCAGCGCCTGCTCGGCCTCTTCCAGGGTGATGTCGCCGCGACCGATCAGGGACTCGGTGTAGAGCTTGCGCACCGAGCGCTTCTTGTCGATCAGGTCGTACATCAGCGGCTGGGTGAAGGCCGGGTTGTCCGACTCGTTGTGACCGCGGCGGCGGTAGCAGATGAGGTCGATCACCACGTCCTTGTTGAACGCCTGGCGGAACTCGAACGCCAGCCGCGCGACGCGGACGACGGCCTCGGGGTCGTCGCCGTTCACGTGGAAGATCGGGGCCTCGATCATGCGGGCCACGTCCGTCGCGTACATGGAGGAACGCGAGGACTCGGGGGCCGCGGTGAAGCCGACCTGGTTGTTGATGACGATGTGGACCGTGCCGCCGGTGCGGTAGCCGCGCAGCTGCGACATGTTCAGGGTCTCGGCCACCACGCCCTGGCCCGCGAAGGCCGCGTCGCCGTGGATCGCCACCGGCAGGACGGTGAAGTCCGTGCCGCCCTTGTTGATGATGTCCTGCTTGGCGCGGGCGACGCCCTCCAGGACCGGGTCGACGGCCTCCAGGTGCGAGGGGTTCGCGACCAGGCTGACCTTGATCTGCTCGCCGTCCAGGCCCGTGAAGGTGCCCTCGGCGCCCAGGTGGTACTTCACGTCGCCGGAGCCGTGCATCGACTTCGGGTCGAGGTTGCCCTCGAACTCGCGGAAGATCTGCGCGTACGACTTGCCGACGATGTTGGCGAGGATGTTCAGGCGGCCGCGGTGGGCCATGCCGATGATGACCTCGTCCAGGCGGGACTCGGCGGCGGAGTCGATGACCGCGTCCAGCAGCGGGATGACGGACTCGCCGCCCTCCAGGGAGAAGCGCTTCTGGCCGACGTACTTCGTCTGCAGGAAGGTCTCGAAGGCCTCGGCGGCGTTCAGACGGCGCAGGATGCGCAGCTGCTCCTCGCGCTCCGGCTTGGAGTGCGGACGCTCGACGCGGTCCTGGATCCACTTGCGTTGCTTGGGGTCCTGGATGTGCATGAACTCGATGCCGGTGGTGCGGCAGTACGAGTCGCGCAGCACGCCGAGGATGTCGCGCAGCTTCATCATCGACTTGCCGGCGAAGCCGCCGACGGCGAACTCGCGCTCCAGGTCCCAGAGCGTGAGGCCGTGCTCGACGATGTCGAGGTCGGGGTGCTTGCGCTGGCGGTACTCCAGCGGGTCGGTGTCGGCCATGACGTGGCCGCGTACCCGGTAGGAGTGGATCAGCTCGAAGACGCGGGCGGCCTTGGTGACGTCGTCGTCGTGCGAGGCGTCGATGTCCTTGAGCCAGCGGACCGGCTCGTAGGGGATGCGCAGCGCCTCGAAGATCTCGTCGTAGAAGCCGTTCTCGCCCAGCAGCAGGTTCGCGACCTGGCGCAGGAACTCGCCGGAGGCGGCGCCCTGGATCACCCGGTGGTCGTAGGTCGACGTGAGCGTCATGACCTTCGAGATGCCGAGCTTGTTCAGGGTGTCCTGGCTGGTGCCCTGGAACTCGGCCGGGTAGTCCATGGAGCCGACGCCCATGATCACCGACTGGCCGGGCATCAGACGCGGCACGGAGTGGACGGTGCCGAGGCCGCCGGGGTTGGTCAGGGAGACCGTGACACCGGTGAAGTCGTCCATCGTCAGCTTGCCGTCACGGGCGCGGCGGACGATGTCCTCGTAGGCCTGCCAGAACTCGAAGAAGTTCAGCGTCTCGGCCTTCTTGATGGCCGCGACGACCAGCTGGCGGTCGCCGTTGGGCTTCACCAGGTCGATGGCCAGGCCCAGGTTGACGTGGGCCGGCTTGACGAGGGTCGGCTTGCCGTCCTTCTCGCCGAACGCGTAGTTCATCGCCGGCATGGCCTTGATGGCCTGCACCATCGCGAAGCCGATCAGGTGCGTGAAGGAGATCTTCCCGCCCCGGGCGCGCTTCAGGTGGTTGTTGATGACGATGCGGTTGTCGAACAGCAGCTTCACCGGGACCGCGCGGACCGAGGTGGCCGTCGGCAGCTCCAGCGAGGCGTTCATGTTCTTCGCCACGGCGGCGGCCGGGCCGCGCAGCGTGACCAGCTCGGGGCCCTCCGGGGCCGCGGCGGCGGGAGCGGCCTTGGCCGTCGGCTGAGCGGGCGCCTGTGCGGGCTGCGCCGGCTTGGCCGGGACGGGGGCCGGGGCCTGCGCCGCCGGTGCGGGGGCCGGAGCCGCGGCGGGCTTCGGTGCAACGGGCGCGGGAGCGGGCGCGGCCGGGGCCGCAGGCGCGCTCGGGGCCTGGGGAGCCGTGGCAGTGCCTGCGGCCCCCGCGGCCGCAGTACCCGCCGGAGCCGAGGCGGCAGGAGCGCCCGGCTTGTAGTCGGCGAAGAAGTCCCACCAGGCACGGTCTACCGAATTCGGGTCCTGGAGGTACTGCTGATAGATCTCGTCGACGAGCCACTCGTTGGGACCGAACGCAGCAGCGGGGTTCTTCCCGGCTTGGTCGTCGGTCGTGGTGGCACCTCCCGCACGCAGGGTGGGGGAGCTCGAGTTACTGGGGGACTGTGGCGACACGGCGGCAACCGCCCTCTTCCGCTTCACAAGGTGATGGACAGCGGAAATAAAGGCTACGCCCCCAAGACGGTGAAGGTCAGGTCGGGCCCGTTCATCGTCGCGTAAGTCACACCGGAAATCTTGTTTCAGGGCTTGATATGGCGGGAAACAAGCGAGGTTCCGGAGGCGTACGAGGGTGTGCGGCATCACCGAGCGGGGCCCTGCGCGGCTGACTGCGACACGCGTCCCGGGCCTGTCCCTGATCACACGTGTCCGACTGCGCGGACGTGCGTGGATCTTGTGGCTCCGCTTCGGACTTTACGTCAACTTGAAGACGAAGTCAGTCCCGGAAGAGTGACGATGATCCTGCATCCACGGTCGGATTCGGCCACTCCGATCCGGCCGCCGTGCAGATCCACCGCCCATCGGGCGATCGCGAGGCCGAGGCCGGTGCCGCCGTCACTGCCCGGACCGTGCGGCCGGGTCACCGCACCGCGGTTGAACCGCTCGAACACCCGGTGCCACTCCGACCTGGGAATGCCGGGCCCCTCGTCCAGGACCTCCAGCTCCAGCGAGTCCGCCTGCGGCCCGCGCCGCGCCTTCACGGTCACCCGGCCGTGCGGCGGGCTGTGCTTGACCGCGTTGTCGATCAGGTTGGCGACGACCTGATGGATGCGTTCGGGGTCCGCGTGCGCGGTCAGCTCCGGCGGGGAGACATCGAGGTGCAGGTGTACGTCCGTACGCGTGTGGCTTCCTGAGCCGGAGGCGATGCCCGCGCGCGCGGAGGCGACCATGTTGGCCTCCTTCAGCACGCCCGAGAGGTACGGCCACACCTCGAAGCGGCGCAGCTTCAGCGGCACGACGCCGTTGTCCAGCCGGGAGAGATCCAGCAGGGTCTCCACGAGGCGGCCGAGGCGTTCGGTCTGCTTGAGGGCCGTGCGCATGGTCTCCGGGTCGGCCTCGGTGACCCCGTCGACGATGTTCTCCAGCACCGCGCGCAGGCCCGCGATCGGGGTGCGCAGCTCGTGCGAGACGTTCGCCACCAGCTCCTTGCGCTGGCGGTCCTGCGCCTCCAGCTCGTCGGCCATGACGTTGATCGTCTGGGCCAGGTCGCCCAGCTCGTCGCGGCGGTTCTCGCGCACCCGGCGCGTGTAGTCGCCCTGCGCTATGGAGCGGGCCACCGCGTTCATCTCGTCCAGCGGCGCGGTGAGCGAATGGGCCACGAACTGCGTTATCAGCAGTGTGGCGATCATCGAGAAGACCGTGATGAAGCGCAGCTCCGTCTTGGTGTGCACCGCGATCATCGACAGACCGGTGGTGATCAGTACCGAGATGACGACCAGCGCCCCCAGCTTGGTCTTGATCGAGAACGGGCGTACGCCACCCCAGGGGTCCTCCCCGGGGCTCCTCCGCGCGGCCTCCCGCCCGTCGCTCATGGCGTCGGTGTCTCCAGCGCGTACCCGACGCCGTGCACCGTGCGGATCCGCTCGGCGCCGATCTTCCGGCGCAGCGCCTTGATGTGGCTGTCGACGGTCCGGGTGCCGGAGGCGTCCGCCCAGTCCCACACCTCGGCCAGCAGCTGCTCCCGGGAGAGCACCGCGCGCGGCGTGTTCGCCAGGCACACGAGCAGGTCGAACTCGGTCGGCGTGAGGTGGACGTCCTCGGACTTCACCCGCACCCGGCGCTGGGCGTGGTCGATCTCCAGCTCGCCGAGGCGCAGGATGCCCGAGCGGGGCGTGGAGGCAGCCACGGCCGCCCGCTCCACGCGGCGCAGCAGGACGTGCACCCGCGCGGCCAGCTCCCGCATGGAGAACGGCTTGGTCATGTAGTCGTCGGCGCCGACCCCGAGCCCGACCAGCATGTCGGTCTCGTCGTCCCGCGCGGTGAGCATCAGCACCGGCACCGGGCGCTGGGCCTGCACACGACGGCAGACCTCCAGGCCGTCGAAGCCGGGCAGCATGATGTCGAGGATCAGCAGGTCGGGCTGCCAGGCCTCGGCCGTGTCGACGGCGGCAGGACCGTCGGACGCGGTCTGTACGAGAAATCCCTCCGCACGCAGCCGGGCCGCGATGGCGTCGACGATCGTGGGGTCGTCCTCGACGACCAGCACCCGGCGCTGTGTGCCTTGGGTGTTCGTGGCCGCGCCGCTCTGGGAGGTGTGTGTCTGCTCCATCGCCCGCCCCTGTTGCTTTCCGGAACCAGTGGGGTGATCCCATGACTGCGATTGACGCTTGAATGATCCGCGTCAGGGCAGCACATTACGGGGACACACCGCGCTGTCGCTATCCAGGGCGGACGGCAAGGTGTACAGCGTCCGGAACGCCCCGGGCAACGGGGACCTCTTCGGTACGCACCTGACGGAACCCGGCATTCCGCATGGTTCCTTCAAATTCCGGAGAGGGCTCGGCCGACCATACCGCCAGCACCCCGCCCGGTCTCAACAACCTTGCGCAGGCGGCGAGTCCGGCCGGTGCGTAGAGGCCGTCGTTGTCCTCGGTGACGGTCCAGCCGGGGCCGTTGTCGATGTCGAGACACAGGGCGTCGAACGTGTCCGATGTCTCATTGACGTAAGTAACAAGATCAGCTTCGACGATCTCGGTGCGCGGGTCCGCGAGCGCGCCGGCGGAGAGCGCGGACAGCGGTCCGTCCCGGTGCCAGTCGATGACGGCGGATTCCCGCTCGACCACCGTGATCCGCCCCCATCTGCGATCCGCCGCGGCGTGTGCGAGCGAGAAGCCCACCCCCAGCCCGCCGATCAGCACGTCCGGCGCCGGGCGCCCGTCCAGGGCGTCGTGGGCGGCATCCACCAGCAGTCGCTCCGAGCGGCCGTCGGAGGTGTCCATCAGGAAGCAGCCATTGGCGATGATCTGCAGCAGCGCGCCGTGTCTGCGCAGCACCACCTCGCCGTAGGGGCCTTCGCGACGGTCCAGGACCACGGGGGAGTCGGAGTCGTAGCCGGCAGTCATACGCCCATCCTGCTGGAACGAGGCGTTGCGGTCATGGGAATTGACCGGAAACCGGCGGGTGGCGAGGACGGGCGGGCCGCCCGCTGCAGCCCGCCTTCGGTGCGGGTGCTGTCCGGGGGCGGTTGCGCGGGTGCGCAGGGGCGGGGTGGGGGCTGGGTGTGGTTTACCTGTTCGGGGGCGTGGGGGCGTGCGGACATGTGGGCGTCCGGGTGAGGGGACGCGGGTTTGTCGGGGCGCTGGGGTGCCGGGAATGTCGGGGTGTTGCGGCGCGGGGACGCCGGGGTGCCGGGACGTCGGGGCGCGAAGATGTCGCGACGGGCTCGACGAGTCCTGGGCGGGTGCCGCCGAGGAGGTGACTCCCGCGCCCGGCTTCCACACCCTGTGGACGGGCTGCCCCGGAAGCCAAGTCCCGTCCCGCCGCGCCCAGGCCTTCGTCGGGTCCGAGTCGCGCACGCGGCGGAGGCGACACCGCTGCGGTCCCGACCCCGGCCGGAGGCGGACGCATCCGATGCCTCTGAGGTTGCTGTGAATCCGCTCTCGCGTGGCGTCGGTCATAGACAGCGGCTTCATGAACACCAAGGGTGGGGCGCGTCGGAAGGAGTGCCTCACCGTGGAACGGACCGTGACCGGCCCCGCGACGGCCGCGTCCCCGCCCCTGGGCACGCCTCTTCCCGTCGACCCCCTGCCGGACGTCGCCGGACTGCTCGACGGGGTCCCGCGCCAGCGCGAGCTGCCCGCCCCGATGGCCGCCCCGGCCCCGACCGCCGCTCCGGCCCCCTCGAAGGCTCCGGCCCGCTCGAAGGCTCTCGCCCCCTCACGGGCTCCGGCCGCGGCTCGCCCCTCCTTCCGCCCGTGGCACTTCCTGCCCACCCCCACCGGCACCCCGTTCACCTTCGCCTACGCGGTCGTCCTCGCCGTCACCTCGCTCGTGGCGGCCCGGACCGATCCCGCGGTGATGCACGCGCTGTACCAGGGCTCCAGCACGGACGTCGCCCACCTGGTGCGCACGCCGGTGCTGGTGCTGCTGACGAGCGCGCTGTGGATCGCGGGCGGGATCGTGTCGCCGTACGCGGCCGCGTTCGTGCTGGTGCTCACCGGGCTGGAGCGGCGGATAGGCGGCGCCCGGGCGGCCTGCGTGTTCCTGACGGGCCACGTTCTGGCCACCCTCGCGACGGAGGTCCCCGTGGGCCTCGCGGTCCTGTTCGGCCACCTCCCGGACACTTCACTGCACCGCCTCGACTACGGCATCAGCTTCGGCGTCGCCGCCAGCATCGGATCCCTTGCCGGCCTGCTCCGGCCCTGGGTTCGCTGGCCCCTGCTCACCCTGGTCGCGGGCAAGCTCGTGAACGACCTGATCGCCTTCCGGGACCCGATGACCAACTGGGGCCACCTGATCGCCCTCACACTCGGCATCGCGAGCTGGCCGTTGGTGCGACGCCGGCAGCGATCGCCGGTTTCCGTGTGACCGGACCGCCCGCCAGACCGAGGCTGTGAAGACCCGGCGCCCGAGTGGGGGCGTTGGTTGCGGTCGTGTGACCTGCGTAGGCAGGAATGTTCGACCGGCATGCGCAATGCGACGGGTGACCTGACGGCCGTCTCGCGCATCGACGACTGCTTCGAATGGTGAGCGCGCGAAGGGCTGTTGCTGTTCACCTGCTGACGGTGCCGCTGCTCGGGTCGGCGGCGTGCAGCTCCGGCGACACGAAGGAATCGGCCGACAGCACGCTGGAGACCTGCGAAAACTGCTTGGCACTTCCCTTCCCCGTTCGGGCGAGAAAACCGATGTCTACGACACCGAGACCCTCACCCCCGTCAACTCCGATGTGAAACTGCATCGGGTGCAGGACGCCAAAGGGGTCACCCGGTACGGCGTGCACGTCAGGTGCGGGATCCCGGGTGCCAGGCCGGGGCGGGAGACGAGGACATCGCCGGCCGGCGTGCTGTCCGGCACCCTCACCAGGGGGACGTCGGCCCGCGACCACGAGAAGTACCTCCTGCGGTCCGCCGGGTGATGGCCCTTGCTCCCGAGCGCGTCAACAGGCCGACCGTTCCCGCGGAGCCGTCGGCTCCTTGATGCCCGCGGTCGGGATGGAGCGAGACGCGGGCCTGTACGGCCCGCTACGGGTGATCGCTGAGAGCGAACAGGGCTGGGGAACAATCATGGGCTCACGTGCATTGAGTCGGCATAGCTCAAGTTGACTGCCTAAGGGGAGATCATGGCTGCTGAGTCCACGGCGTTCACGCTCGTGTTGCCCGTGCTGCCGCTCGACGACGAGGTCGTGCTGCCCGGGATGGTGGTTCCGCTGGACCTGAGCGACGCCGAGGTGCGGGCCGCGGTGGAGGCCGCGCAGGCCGCCGCCCGGTCGGAGCCCGGGAAGCCCAGGGTGCTGCTGGTGCCGCGCATCGACGGCACGTATGCCAAGACCGGTGTGCTGGGCACGGTCGAGCAGGTGGGCCGGCTGGCCGACGGCGACCCGGGGGCCCTGATCCGCGGGCGTGGCCGGGTCCGGATCGGTGCCGGGACGACGGGTCCGGGCGCTGCGCTGTGGGTCGAGGGTGCACGGCTCGACGAGACCGTGCCCGATCCGCAGCCGGGCCACATCGCCGAACTCGTCAAGGAGTACAAGGCGCTCGCCACGAGCTGGCTGAAGAAGCGCGGCGCTTGGCAGGTCGTGGACCGCGTCCAGGCCATCGACGACGTCTCCGCGCTCGCCGACAACTCCGGTTACTCACCCTTCCTGACCATCGAGCAGAAGGTCGAACTGCTCGAGACCGCCGACCCGGTGGCCCGCCTCAAGCTCGCCACGCAGCAGCTGCGCGACCACCTCGCCGAGCAGGATGTGGCCGAGACCATCGCCAAGGACGTCCAGGAAGGCGTCGACAAGCAGCAGCGCGAGTTTCTGCTGAGGCGTCAGCTGGAGGCCGTCCGCAAGGAACTGCGCGAGCTGAACGGCGAGCAGGACGGCGAGGAGTCCGACGACTACCGCGCCCGTGTCGAGGCCGCCGACCTGCCGGAGAAGGTCCGCGAGGCCGCCCTCAAGGAGGTCGACAAGCTGGAGCGGTCCTCCGACCAGTCGCCCGAGGGTTCGTGGATCCGCACCTGGCTTGACACGGTTCTGGAGATGCCGTGGAACGAGCGGACCGAGGACGCGTACGACATCCAGGGCGCCAAGGCGGTCCTGGACGCCGAGCACGCGGGCCTGGAGGACGTCAAGGAGCGCATCACCGAGTACCTCGCCGTGCGCAAGCGGCGCGGTGAGCGCGGCCTCGGCGTGATCGGCGGGCGGCGCGGCGGTGCCGTGCTCGCGCTCGTCGGCCCTCCCGGCGTCGGCAAGACCAGTCTCGGCGAGTCCGTCGCGCACGCCATGGGACGCAAGTTCGTCCGCGTCGCCCTCGGCGGCGTCCGGGACGAGGCGGAGATCCGCGGCCACCGGCGTACCTACGTCGGCGCACTGCCCGGCCGTGTCGTCCGCGCCGTCAAGGAGGCCGGGTCCATGAACCCGGTGGTCCTGCTGGACGAGATCGACAAGGTGGGTTCGGACTTCCGCGGCGACCCGGCCGCCGCCCTGCTGGAGGTGCTGGACCCGGCGCAGAACCACACCTTCCGGGACCACTACCTGGAGGTCGAACTCGACCTGTCCGACGTGGTCTTCCTCGCCACCGCCAACGTCCTGGAGGCCATCCCGGAGGCGCTCGCCGACCGCATGGAGATCGTCCGCCTGGACGGCTACACCGAGGACGAGAAGGTCGTCATCGCCCGTGACCATCTGCTCCCGCGCCAGTTGGAGCGGGCCGGCCTGGACAAGGACGAGGTCACGATCGACGAGGGCGCGTTGCGCAAGCTCGCCGGCGAGTACACCCGCGAGGCGGGCGTGCGCACCCTGGAGCGGTCCATCGCGCGGCTGCTGCGCAAGGTCACGGCCCAGCACGAACTCGGCGAGCGGCAGCTGCCGCTCACCGTCCGGGACGAGGATCTGCGCGGTCTGATAGGGCGTCCGCACCACGTGCCCGAGTCCGCTCAGGACCCGGCCGAGCGCCGTACGTCCGTCCCGGGCGTGGCGACCGGCCTCGCGGTCACCGGAGCCGGCGGCGACGTCCTGTTCGTCGAGGCATCCCTGGCCGACCCGGAGACGGGCGCGGCGGGCCTGAGCCTGACCGGTCAGCTGGGCGACGTGATGAAGGAGTCGGCGCAGATCGCGCTGAGCTTCCTGCGCAGCCACGGCGCCGAACTGGAGCTGCCGGTGGCCGACCTGAAGGACCGGGGTGTGCACATCCACTTCCCGGCGGGCGCGGTCCCGAAGGACGGTCCGAGCGCGGGCATCACGATGACCACGGCCCTCGCCTCCCTGCTCTCCGGCCGTCTGGTCCGCACGGACGTGGCGATGACCGGCGAGGTCTCGTTGACCGGCCGGGTGCTGCCCATCGGCGGTGTGAAGCAGAAGCTGCTCGCCGCCCACCGCGCCGGCGTGACCACCGTGATCATCCCCAGGCGCAACGAGCCCGACCTGGACGACGTCCCGGCCGAGGTGCTGGACAAGCTCGACGTGCACACCGTGACCGATGTCCGCCAGGTCCTGGAACTGGCGCTCGCGCCCGCCACGAGCGACGCGGCGCCGGAGGTTCCCGTGGCGGCGTGACGCGGTGTCCGTGGCGGGCTTCGCCCCCGGCACGGGATGCGCAGGGCCCGGGTCCCCTGAGGGGGCCCGGGCCTTCGCCGTGCCCGAGAGCAGGCACGTATATGGATCAAATGGATAGAATTCAGGCGTGAGTGGGCAGATGGTGAAACCTTCCGGCCCGATCGGGACGGAGATCGCCGGCTACCGGGTGGAGCGCGAGCTGGGCCGGGGTGGCATGGCCGTCGTGTACTGCGCCAAGGACCTGCGCCTCGGCCGTACGGTCGCCCTGAAACTGCTCGCCCCCGAGTACACCCGCAACGACGCCTTCCGCCGCCGCTTCACCCAGGAGTCACGGGTGGCCGCCGCCATCGAGCACCCGCACATCGTGCCCGTCTTCGAGGCCGGCGAGACCGACGGGATCCTGTACATCGCCATGTGCTACGTCACCGGGCAGGACCTGCGCGCCCTGCTCGACCACGAGGGCCCGCTGGCCGTGCCGGCCGCGCTGCGCATCGCCGCCCAGCTGGCGTCCGCGCTCGACGCGGCCCACGAGCACGATCTGGTGCACCGGGACGTCAAGCCCGGCAACGTCCTGGTCGCCAAGGGCGTCGACAGCGACCACCCCGAGCACGTCTACCTCACCGACTTCGGGCTGGCGAAGAAGTCCCTGTCGCTCACCGGGTTCACCACCGCGGGCGAGTTCGTGGGCACCCTCGACTACGTGGCACCGGAGCGGGTCGCGGGCCGTCCCGTGGACGGCAGGTCCGACCTCTACAGCCTGGCCTGTCTCGTCTACGAGACCCTCGCGGGCGCCCCGCCCTTCCGGCGGGAGGACGACCTCGAACTGCTGTGGGCGCACCAGTACGACCCGCCGCCCCTTCTGAGCACGGAACGTCCCGGGATTCCGCCGGCCGCCGACGACGTCCTGAACAAGGCCCTGGCCAAGGCCCCGGACGACCGGTACGGCACCTGCCTGGAGTTCGTCGCGGCCCTGCGCGCGGCCGTCGCCGGCTCCGCTCCGCGCGGCCGTACGCCCACGCTGGTGGATTCCCACGTGGCCGGAACGCTCCCCGCCGCCCCCGAACCGGTGCCCGACCCGACCGATCCGGTGCCCGATCCGATGCCGGACCCGCCCGAGTGGGCCGACCCGCCCGAGTGGGCCGACCCGCCCGGGTGGGCCGGTCCGGTCCTCGGCGGGCCCGCCCCGGAGCGGCCGTGACCCGCCGCCCGCGCCCGGTCAGCCGGCCGGGAGCGGCGGGGTGAGCGACTGCTCCGCCCACACGGTCTTGCCCACCCGGTCGTGACGGGTGCCCCAGCGCTTGGCGAGCTGCGCCACCAGGAGGAGGCCCCGGCCGCCCTCGTCGAAGATCCGGGCGCGCCGCATGTGCGGGGTCGTGCCGCTGGAGTCGTAGACCTCGCAGATCAGGGTGGAGCCCTGGTGGATGAGACGGAGCTGGATGGGGGGCCGGCCGTAGCGGATGGCGTTGGTGACCAGCTCGCTGACCATCAGCTCGGTGGCGAAGGCGGCCTCGTCCAGCCCCCACGCGCTCAGCTGGTCGTTGGTGTGCCTACGGGCCCGGGCCACGACAGTGGGCTCGCTGTCCAGTTCCCAGGCGGCGACCCGGTCGGCGTGCAGCGCCCGGGTGCGGGCGACGAGCAGGGCGATGTCGTCCTCGGGGCGGTGGCTCAGCAGTTCGGTGAGCACCCGGTCGCACATCGAGTCCAGCGTCGGCGCGGGGCGGCCGAGCGCGGCGAACAGCTTGTCCAGCGCCTCGTCGATGTCGTGCTCGCGGGCTTCGAGCAGCCCGTCGGTGTAAAGGGTGAGCAGGCTGCCCTCCGGCAGCTCGGTCTCGAAGGCCTCGAAGGGCAGTCCGCCGAGCCCCAGCGGCGGACCGGCGGGTACGTCGAGAAAGCGGACGGTGCCGTCCGGGGTGACCACGGCGGGCGGCGGATGGCCGGCCCGGGCGAGCGTGCACCGGCGCGAGACCGGGTCGTAGACCGCGTACAGACAGGTGGTGCCGATGCCCCCTACGGCCTCGGCGGCCGGGTCGGCGCTGCCCTCGTCGGCGGCCAGCCGAAGGACGAGGTCGTCCAGATGGGTGAGCAGCTCGTCGGCGGGCAGGTCGACGTCGGCGAGCGTGCGCACCGCGGTGCGCAGCCGGCCCATGGTGGCGGAGGCGCGGATGCCGTGGCCGACGACATCGCCGACGACCAGGGCGACCCGCGCCCCGGACAGCGGGATCACGTCGAACCAGTCCCCGCCCACGCCGGCCCGGGTGGCCGCGGGCAGATACCGGGTGGCGATCTCGAGGGCCGCCTGGTCGGGCAGGGTGTGCGGGAGCAGGCTGCGCTGCAGGGACATGGTGGTGGTGCGGGCCCGGGAGTACCGGCGGGAGCCGTGCAGGCCGGTGGCGGCGCCGGCCGTGAGTTCCTCGGCGAGCCGCAGATCCTCCGGACCGAACCGCTCGGCGCGCCGGTGGCGGCCGAACAGGGCCACTCCGAGCATGTTGCCCTCGGCGAGCACGGGCACCACCATCAGCGAGTGCGTGCCGTACGCGTGCAGCCACGCGCCCGCCGGGTCCACCGCCGCCCACCCGGTGATGACCGGGTCCGAGGCGTCGTACAGGACGGAGTTGCCGGAGGCCAGGCAGTCCGCGGGAGGCGACCCCGGCTCGTAGGCGATCGCCTGGCCCACCCGGGCACCGGACGCGCGCTCGTCGCCGTTCGGTACGACTCGCACGGCGGCGCGGCGCAGGATCACCGGGCCGACCGAGGCGTCGGAGACGGCGGCCTGGTTCTGCGGGGAGTCGAGCAGATCCACGGCCATGAAGTCCGCGAGCCGGGGGACGGTGGAGTCGGCCAGTTCCTGGGCGGCGTGCCCGAGGCCGGGGGAGGTGCCGCCGTGCGCACCGGTCCCGCCCGGGGTGCCCGGCCGGACGGCCGGGCCCGGGGGGCGCCGGTGGGCGGCGAGGCAGACGGCGCGCACCCTGCCGTTCCCGTCCTTGAGCGGGGTGAGGACGGTGGGCCGGCCGAGGTCAGGGGCGAGGCCGTACTCGGCCTCCTGCGGCTCGCCGGTCTCCAGCACCCGGCGCATCGTCCGGTCGGCCTCGTCGCTCCCGGGACCGGGCGCGATGTGCGTCAGGTGCAGCCCGCGCATCGCCGCCTCGGGCAGGGACAGCGCGCGTTCCAGACGGCGGTTGGCGCGCATCAGGCGCAGCTCGGTGTCGAAGATCGCCAGTGGGAAGGGGGACTGGATGAACGTCCACTCCTCCAGGGGTTCGCCCCGGGGCGGCTGCGGCCGGTCCGCCACGGCCGCCACCACGAGCCAGTCGGTGGCACCGGTGTCCAGGGTCCGGCGATGGGCGAGCAGTCCCAGTTCCAGGCGCCGGCCGTCGTGGTGCCGCAGGGGCACGGTGCCGTTCCACCGGTTCCGCCCGGCAAGGGTCCGCCGCGCCGAGCCGGCCTCGGCGGCGAGCAGGGTACCGGCAGGCCGTCCGACGACCGCCGAGGCCTCGTAGCCGAGCAGTCGCTGGGCGCCCTCGCTCCAGCCGGTCAGGATGCCCTGCTCATCGATGGTGGCCGTGGCCGTGTACGTCGACTGTCGCTCCATCGCCGCTCATCTCGCCCTTGCTCGGCAGGCTCTCCTGACCAGCATGATCCCGGGCGGCGCGGAGCACCAACGCAGCGCCACGGCGGCCGCCCGGCAGGGAACGGCCGCCGCGCACCCCGGACGGGCCCTAGCCGTTGGCCAGCGCCTGCACCCGGTCCAGCGCACCGTTGAACTTGTCGTGGTCCCCGACGGTCGGGCCCGAGGAGGTGTACTGCCACATCGTGTAGTACGACCATCCCGCCGGCAGCGTCCCGGGGTCCGAGGCGTAGCGGGCGATCCACAGCGGATTGGTCACGGCGAAACCGCCGTGGTTGCCGGTGCACTGGGTCCACCAGCTGGTGGCCGTGTAGATCACGGCGTCCCGGCCCGTGCGCGCCTTGTAGGTGTTCAGGAAGTCGGCGATCCAGCTGACCATCGCACCGGTCGACTTGCCGTAGCAGGCGGCGCCGTACGGGTTCCACTCGATGTCGAGCGCGCCGGGCAGGGTCCTGCCGTCCCGGGACCAGCCGCCCCCGTGGTCGACGAAGTAGTTGGCCTGGGTGGCGCCGCTCGTGGTGTCCGGGGTCGCGAAGTGGTACGCGCCGCGGATCATGCCGACGTTGTACGAGCCGTTGTACTGCTGGGCGAAGTAGGGATTCGTGTAGTAGGTGCCCTCGGTCGCCTTCGTGTAGGCCCAGCGGACGCCGCTGCTCCACAGGGTGCTCCAGGCGACGTTGCCCTGGTGGCCGGAGACGTCGACGCCCTCGGTCTGGGTGGCGTCACCGGTCCTCGGGGTGCCGTTCTGCCCGTCGTGGGCGAGGACTCCCATGCCGAGGTACGCGGAACCGCGGCCGGGCACGGTCGCGGCCCGGGCGGTGGCGAGGGGAAGGGAGAGGGAGAGCGCCGCGAGCAGGGCCGTGAGGAGGACGGCGAGGGGACGCGGGCGGAGGGTACCGGGTCTGAGCACGGGCATGACGTGCCTCCGAGGAGTGGGGTGGGGGGACCGCGGAAGACTTTTGGGCGTGGGCATGCCATTGATTGCCTGATAAAGAAGCTACGCACGTAGATGACGGCGTGGGAAGGGGGTCCGGGGGCTGCCGTTGGTCTACGCCTGCGAAATACTTACGGAGCTGCGGCTATCACGGCGTTGGGCAGAAACTTTCAGGACAGCGAAACCGAGCAGGGGTGCTGACGTGCACGAGGACGGAAACAGCGACGGACATCGGGTCACCGGTCAGGTGACGCCGAGTGGTGCGGACCAGGAATTCCTGGCGCTGGAACGCGAGTTGACCGTGCTGCTCAGGCGCGCCCGGGCCAACCAGGGCGAGATGGCCCGCGAGGTCCACCCCGACCTGGAGTCCGCCGCGTACGGCCTGCTCATCCGCCTCGACGAACTCGGCGGCCAGCGTGCCACCGAACTCGCCGCCTACATCGGCGTCGGCAAGGCCACCATGTCCCGGCAGCTGCGTGCCCTGGAGGAGCTGGGCCTGGTCGCCCGCGAGCCCGACCCGGCCGACGGCCGCGCCTGGCTGGTGACCGTGACCGACGAGGGCCGCGGGCGTGTCGGCAAGGTCCGCGAGGCCCGCCGCGCCCGCTATGTCAGCCAGCTCGCCCACTGGGACCGCCGCGAGGTGGCCGAACTCGCCCGGCTGCTGCACCAGCTCAACGGGGTCATGGAGAAGTAGGCCGCACCTCTCGGCAGCCCCGGAGCCCCGGAGCCCTGGAGCCCGGGAGCGCGGGGGCAAGGGGGGTGCGGGAGCCCGGAAGCCCAGGCGCCTCACAACTCCACGTACACCACCGTCGCGTCGTCGTGCGTCTTGCTGCGGCCGAGGTACGCCCGCTCCTCCCGGTCCGCCGACTCCCGTTCCCGCACCCGGTCGACCAGGGCGCGCGCGCCCTCCTTGGCGACCAGGTCGAAAAGGGCCGTCCAGTCGCCCTCGTGGAACTTCTCCGTCCAGCGGGTCGCGCCGTCCGTCAGTGCGGCCAGGGCGCGGACCTCGTGCCGCGGAAGAGTGCCGGCGACCGCGCGGGAGGCGACCGAGGGGTCGGCGGCGGCCGTGAAGAAGCCGCCCTCCTTGTTGCGCAGACGGGCGTCGATCAGGGCGTCGGTGGCCAGGGCCGAGCGGGGCAGACGGACGAGCCGGTCGTCCAGGACCGGGGTGACCGTGCCGTCGGGGGACTGCAGGAGCAGCGCGGAGTCGGACAGGACCAGGTACTCCACGGTGTCGGCGGACCAGCGGGTCAGGACCACCGTCGCCTGGGGGGTTCGCGGGTGAGAAAGCTCACAGGTGTGCGCGTGGGCCTCGGCGGTCCGGCCGATCGCCCGCGAGAGAATCTCCGGGAGCGTCAGATCTCGGTCGGAAACGGTCAGTTCGGTCAGTGCCCCGCCGAGCCGTGCGGTGAACCAGGGGACGGAATGCAGACACCCCGTCCCGTCCCTCGGCGGCGTCACTCCGTCCAGCAAGATCACACAACCTCCCTGACCGGACGCGGGTAGTCCGACCCCGGCGAAGTCCTCGTTGGGGCGGGTCGTGTCGCCGGGTTCCGAAACGAGATCAGTTCGCATTCGGCCAGTCTGCACGAGCCCTTCACGGCCTTCGCCAAAGGCTGGCAAGCATCGCCGAATCGGCACCGCGCCGCAGGTCAGGCGCCTGGTTTGAGAGTAAATGGCGCACTCCGGGAAGGTGTGGTGGCGAATAGTGCCAAAGCCTGCCGCGCACGTCCAACCGGCCCGCCGCGCAGGCGTGCTGCACGCGCCAGAGGAACTTGCCCGCCAACTCCCCTCCGATGTTCACTCCTTCGGGTGGCGGGTCAGGTGATGCGGGACCACTGCCCACCGGCGCTGGGAGGGTCGGGGACCGTACGAACCGGGTGTACGCACACCACTGGGTACCGAGACGACGGGGCGCCACCCGGGCCCTCGGGTAGACGATTTCAGGATTGCGAGCACCGGTGCAGATGAAGCGGCCTCGGCGCACAGGCAGGCAGACGGCCCCCGAGGGGGTCGCCGAGCAGACCCCGGTGGGCAGCGGCCGCCCCACCCATGTGCGCACCCGGCTGATCGTCGCCGTGGCCGTGGTGGCCGCCGCCATAGCCGGAGCGGGAGCACCCGCGCTGCTCACCGCCTCCCAGGACCTCAGCGACTCCCAGGACCTGGTGACCCGGGCCTCCCGGACCCAGGACGCGCTCGCGCTCGCCCACTCGCTCGCCGACGAACGCGACGAGGTCACCTCCTACATCGCCGCGGGCCGCCCCAAGGCCAAGGCGCCCTCCGAGCAGCGCAGCGCCCGCGTGGACCGCCAGGTCGAGGATCTACGGGCCGACACCGACAGCCCGGCCTCGCTGCGCACCGACCTCGACGGCATCGCGGCCGTCCGCCGCGCCGCCCTCACCGGCAAGACGAACGCGCTGCAGACCCACCAGGCGTACTCGGCCACCATCGGCGAACTCCACCGGCTCGCCGACGACCTGGCCGAGCGGCTGCCCCCGCGGGCCGGCTCCGGAGTCCACTCCCTCGCCGGACTGGACTCCGCCGTCCAGCAGTCCGCTGCCGCCCGCGGCCTGCTGCTGGCCGCGCTCAACATCCCGTCCACCACCGAGACGGTGATCAACCCCGCCACCGGTCTGTCCACCACGACCACCACCACGACCGACGCGGACCGCACACAGCGCGACGCGCTCACCGCCGCCGCCCAGCAGGCCCGCCTGCGCGCCGACGCGGCCCTCGCCGACTTCCGGGAGACCGCGCCCAAGGCGGCCGTCGACTCGTACGACTCCACGGTCACCGGACCCGAGGTCAACTCCGCCGAGAAGTACCTGGCCGCCCTCACCGACCAGCCGGTGTTCAGCGGCAGCGAGCCGGCCACCAGCACCAAGAAGCTGGACGCGGCGCTGTCCGCCCGCGTCGACCTGATGCGGGGCACGGAGGCGGCCCTCTACGACCACCGCACCAAGGACCTCGAGAAGCTCCGGGACGACGACGTCACGGCCCTGGAGATCCGCATCGCCGTCCTCGGCGCCCTGATACTCCTCGCCGTGGGCATCTCCACCGCGATGGCCCGCTCCCTCACCCGCCCGCTCTCGGTGCTGCGCCGCGGCTCGGCCCGGCTGGCCGGGGCCGAGGACCCCGCGGCCCAGGAACCGGTCACCTTCACCGGCCGCAACGACGAGTTCGCCCAGGTCGTCCGCTCGGTCAACGCCCTGCACGCGCACGCGGTCGCCCTGCACGAGCGGGTGGCCACGCTGGAGACCGACCGCAAGCACCTGGTGGGCCAGCGGCAGAAGATGGCCGACGCCCGCGAGGAACTGCGCGCCGAACTCGCCGAGTCCGCGGCCCAGCTGGACCGGCTGCGCGCCAGCATCGGCGGCACGTTCGTCAATCTCGCCCTGCGCACCCTGGGCCTGGTCGAACGCCAACTGGCCGTCATCGAGGGCCTGGAGGAGCGCGAGCAGGACCCCGAGCGGCTCGCCACCCTCTTCAAGCTCGACCACTTCGCCACGGTCATGCGCCGTCACAGCGAGAACCTCCTGGTCCTCGCCGGCACCGAGCACGTCCAGCCGCACCACGGCCCGGTCCCGCTGGTCGACGTGGTCCGCGCGGCGGTCAGCGAGATCGAGCGCTACGAACGCGTCCGTATCGCGGCCCTGCCCCCGCACGCTCACCTGGCGGGCTTCGTGGCCGACGACCTCTCCCACCTCCTCGCCGAACTCATGGAGAACGCCACCTCGTTCTCCCCGCCCGACCTGCCCGTGGAGGTCTCCGGCTGGCTGCTGGAGTCGGGCGAGGTCATGCTGTCGGTCCAGGACGAGGGCATCGGCATGGTCACCGACCGCCTCGACCGCCTCAACTCCCGCCTCGCCGACTTCGACCCGGAGTCGCCGTACGACCAGGAGGGCGAGGAGGGCCTCGGCCTCGGCCTGTACGTCGTGGCCCGACTGGCTCACCGGCACGGCGTCCGCGTCCAGCTGCGCGAGCAGAAGCAGGGCGGGGTGGCGGCGGTCGTCGTCCTGCCCCAGTCCCTGCTCGCCGAGGCTCCCGCGGTGGCGGTCCCGCCCGCGGCCACGCCCTCGGACACCACCCAGACCTTCTCCCTGCCCGGCGCCGACGCCGAGGTCAACTCCAACGTCCTGCACGCCCGCACGAAGGACACCGACCCGCTGGTGGCCCTCGCGGAGCGGGTGCTGGGGGAGGCCTCCGGCGGTCCGGCACAGGAGCCCGAGCCGCAGCACGAGAGCGCGGTGGCGACCGAGCCGCGATCCGAGGAGGTACGGGGAGACGCGCCGGCAGTCGCGGAATCGCCGTCCGAGACCACCATGGAGCTGCTGCTCCCGGAGGTCACGACGGATCCCGTGGCCCCCGGCGGCGGGGAAGCGGCCGGGAACGAAGACGCCGAAGGCGAAGCCGCGGCGGTGACCAGCAAGGGCCTGCCCAAGCGCACTCCCAAGATCACCTCGCCCGCGGCACCGCCTCGCCAGCGCAGCGCGGGCGTGGACGCCGAGGCCCTGCGCCGAAGGCTCGGCGGCTTCCGCCAGGGAGCACAGGCCGGCTACAGGGACGTAGAGGCAGAGCTCGCAGAACGTACCGAAGAAGCCACGGGGGGCACAGTCGAGGAGGCAAGCAGTTGACCGCGCCCAGTACCTTCGGACTGAGCAGTGAGGCCCGCAACCTGCACTGGCTGCTGACCAATCTGGTCGAGGAAGTCCCCGGCATACAGTCCGTCGCAGTCGTCTCCTCCGACGGCCTGCTCCTGCTCTCCTCCGACCCCGAGCGCACGGCCGAGGCCCGTCGCAAGCGGCCGGCGAAGGGCCCCCGAGGCTCCTCCGCCGACCTCGCGACCATCGTCTCCGGCATCGGCAGCCTCACCGTCGGCGCCGCCAGGCTGATGGAGTTCGGCGGGGTCAAGCACACAATGATCGCGATGGAGGAGGGCAGCCTGTTCGTGATGTCGATCAGCGACGGCTCGCTGCTCGGTGTGCACGGCTCCGCCGAGTGCGACATGAGCGTGGTGGCGTACCACATGGCGCTCTTCGTCGGCCGCGCCGGCCATGTCCTGACCCCCGAACTCCGCAGTGAGCTGCGCAAATCCCTGGAAGCCGAGTCCACGGGGAGCACCCGATGAGCGGCCTTGCGAAGAAGCGGCAGCTCCCGGTCCGCGGCGGGGACCGCAAACCCGCCCGGGTCCGCCCCTACTCGCTCACCGGCGGCCGTACCCGCTTCGGCCACGTCCTCCTCGTGGAGACGTTCGTGGGAAGCACCGCCGGCACGGCGGCCCTCGAAGCCGCCGCGGAGCGCAAGGAACTGACGGGGAGCACCGCCCGTGCCCTTGGCGGCGGGGCCGGCTCCCTCTCCAGCCGGGTGATGCCGGAGATGCGGGCCATAGTCGAACTGTGCCGCCGGATGCGCACGGTGGCCGAGATAGCCGCGCTGCTGAGGATGCCGCTCGGCGTGGTCCGCGTTCTGCTGAGCGATCTCGCGGACCAGGGAAAGATCCGTGTGTACGGCACCGGCACCGGTCACGGCACCGGCCGCCCGGACCGCGCGCTGCTGGAAAGGGTGCTGAGTGGACTCCGCCGTCTCTGACGCCACCGGCGTCGCCCCCCTCGTCGCCGGGTTCAGTGAGCCCGACGAGGATCTGAAGGCCTGGCAGCAGGACCGCACCCGGGCCCCCATAGCCACCAAGATCGTGGTGGCGGGCGGCTTCGGCGTCGGAAAGACCACGCTGGTCACGACCGTCTCGGAGATCACGCCGCTGCAGACCGAGGCGCTGATGACCGAGGCGAGCGAGGGCACCGACGACCTGGCCGACACACCGGGCAAGCTGACCACCACGGTGGCCATGGACTTCGGCCGCCTCACGCTCGACGACGATCTGGTGCTCTACCTGTTCGGCACGCCGGGCCAGCAGCGGTTCTGGTTCATGTGGGACGACCTGGTGCGCGGCGCGATCGGCGCCGTCGTCCTGGCCGACACCCGCCGGCTGAAGGACTGCTTCCCCGCACTGGACTATTTCGAGAGCTGCGGACTGCCGTACGTCGTCGCGGTCAACCACTTCGACGGCAGCGAGCTGTTCGAGCCGGAGGACGTGCGCGAGGCGCTCACGATCCCCGCGTACATCCCTGTGATGATCATGGACGCGCGGCGCCGGATCTCGGTGATCGAGACCCTCCTGGCCCTGGTGGGCCACGCGCTGGACGAAACCCCCGAGTAGTCCCGATCTAGGAGCCACCACCCGCATGCGGAAGATACTCGTCGTCGGAGCCGGTCAGTCCGGACTCCAGCTCGCCCTCGGCCTGCAGTCGCACGGCTACGAGGTCACCCTGATGTCGAACCGGACCGCGGACGAGATCCGTTCCGGCCGGGTCATGTCGACGCAGTGCATGTTCGACACGGCACTGCGGCACGAGCGCGATCTCCAGCTGAACTTCTGGGAGTCCCAGGCCCCGAAGATCGAAGGACTCGGCGTCTCGGTGGCGGCCCCCGGCTCCTTCGACCCGGGACCCTCCCAGCGCGCGATCGACTGGGTGGGCAGGCTCGACGGGTACGCGCAGTCGGTCGACCAGCGGGTGAAGATGGCCGGCTGGATGGAGACCTTCGCCCAGCGCGGCGGCCAGCTGGTGATACACGGCGCGGCCGTCGGCGACCTCGACTACTTCTCCCGCACCTACGACCTCGTCCTGGTGGCGGCGGGCAAGGGCGAACTGGTGTCGATGTTCGCCCGCGACCCGGAGCGCTCCCCGTACACCGAGCCGCAGCGCGCCCTCGCGGTGTCGTACGTCCATGGACTCGGGCCGCGCCCCGAGCACCCGGAGTTCGACGCGGTCCGCTGCAACCTCGTCCCCGGGGTCGGCGAGCTGTTCATCATGCCGACGCTCACCACCTCGGGCCGCGCCGACATCCTGTTCTGGGAGGGCATACCCGGCGGCCCGCTCGATGTCTTCAACGGCGTCAAGGACCCGGCGGAGCACCTCTCCCTGACCCTGGAACTCATGGAGAAGTTCACTCCGTGGGAGTATGCGCGGGCCACGAAGGTCGAACTGACCGACGCCGGTGGCACATTGGCGGGCCGCTACGCCCCGACCGTCCGCAACCCCATCGGCCGACTGCCCTCCGGCGGTCTGGTCCTCGGCGTGGCCGACGTGGTCGTCGCCAACGACCCGATCACCGGACAGGGCTCCAACTCGGCGTCCAAGTGCGCGTCCGCCTACCTCGCCTCGATCGTGGAGCGGGAGGACAAGCCGTTCGACGAGGAGTGGATGCGGGCCACGTTCGACCGCTACTGGGCGACCGCCTCGCATGTGACCAAGTGGACGAACGCCATGCTGGCGCCGCCGCCGGAGCACGTCCTGAACCTGATCGGCGCGGCCGGCCAGGTGCAGCCGGCTGCCGACCGGTTCGCCAACGCGTTCAACGATCCGGCCGACTTCGAGAACTTCTTCTACGAGCCGGAGAAGACAGCCGCCTATCTGGCCTCGGTCGCCGGGGTGTGACGGGTATCTGACCTGGGGTTCGGCCGTCGTCAACTGTCGTCGTCGGTTGTCGTCGGCTGGCCTCGGACGGCCCGCAGACGGCCCAGTCGGCGAAGCCCTCCCGCTCGATATGGCTCACAAGTGGATCACCCCGTCTTGGAGTGTTTTGCCTCCAGTACATAAGTCGGGAGAGGCACCCAAGGCGACCAAGGAAGCGCGCCAGGTCCGGCAGGCTCGACCCGCTCGGTGTGCTGCTGTCGATCATCGGTCTGGCGGTGCTGGTCTACGGCGTCGTCAAGGGCGGCCAGCTTGGCGACTTCACCCGGCCCGGGCGTGGGCGACGATCCTGGGCGGCTTGGCGGTCCTTGCCGGCTTCGTGGTGTACGAGGCCCGCAGTGACCATCCGGCTCTCGACGTCACCTACTTCCCCAACCGCGCGTGACGGGCGTCCCCGCCCAGTCGATCGAGGAGTTCGTGGCCGCCCGCAGGGGCTTCTACCTGGGCTGAGTCGTCCCGGCCACGACCGGCCCCAAGGCGACTCCTGGCACGGGGCCGGCCCTGGCCGTGGCCTCAGCGCGGCTGACAGGATTTCAACCTGCGGCCTCATCCCTATCAGGTCGATCACAAGGGACCGAGGACATCCATCAACCGGCTTCCTGCCTTCAGCCATCGTCCACTGAGATCCGGCGCCGATCGCCACTGTTCGCGGTTGTTGGTGTCAGTCGCTGGTGTCAGCCGATCGACTCCCAGGTACCGCCTCCGAGTCGCTCCCGAGCAACCGCAAAGCCTCCCTGCGGACGCCAGCATCCTCGTCGGATGCAAGTGCCTCGAGTTGCTGCACGAACTGGTCCCGCCGGCCATCGGCGATCATCCAGCTTTGATGGTTGAACACGTCGCCGTCGAGCTGGTCAGCGGTCCACCACGCCTCAGTCCGTGACAGCATCGCAAGAACGATACGCAGACCAACGAGATCCCGTCGTTGCAGCAGTGCCTCCGCCGTTTCTTGCGTGACTCCAGTGTCGTGCGGGTCCAACAGAAGCCGCTCAAGGACCGGCGTGACTTCCTCCTGGCCTGCAACTGCCGCAAGCTGCCTGCCTGCGGCAGCTCTGCAAGACCATGACTCCGACTCGGCGTCTCGGAGAGCTGCCCTCAATCCGTCTGCCTTTTGCTCCTGGTTCACGCAGCCATGTTGCCGTCCCCTGGGCCGCGTGCCTACTTCGTTTCCAGGATCGACGATGGACGGGATGGGAGCTCCCCACGCTCGCCACGATGTGCCCGCGGCCGGGAACGGCGTCCCCTCCATCCCGGTGCCGGCCGATCCCTCGCCGGAGGCATCGTCCTTGACCGTGGCCGAGGTTGGACGGGTGCTCGCCGAATGGCCTTCGGCCAGATCCACATGTGGGCGGGCGTCGGCGCAGCCGGGGCGGAGCGGGCCGAAGGCAGGAGCGGCGCCCCGAGCAGAGCCGGGAAGCCCGCCCGGCGGAGCGGAGCGCAGCCGGGTGCTCGAACGAGGAGTCGTGGAAGCACGCGGTCGTCGCGGCCGGCGTCATCCCGAAGCCGGAGATCAAGGCAGCCGGTTACGCGGCGGCGCGCGAGCACGGCATGCACGCACTGAGGCACTTCTATGCGTCCGCGCTCCTGGACTGCGGGGAGAGCATCAAGGCTGTCAGTGAGTACCTCGGGCACAGCAACGCTGCCTCGACGCTACGGATCTACGCGCACCTCATGCCGAGCAGTCGGGAGCGGACCCGTACGGCTATCGCGACGGTCTACGCCAAAGCCCAACGCCCTGTCTGACGGCCCACAGCCCCGTACAGGCTGACCACAGTTCGGTAGAAACCGCTGGCAGAGGCCATACGGGGCCGTGGGCTTGCTTCTCTGAGCCGGAGAAGACGGAGGCCTGTCTGGCCTCGGTCACCGGGGCGTGGCGAGCCTCTGACCTGCGCTCCGTCCTGAGGATCGTGCGCTCCTCTGATCGGCTGCCGGCCGGTGCCGCATCAGCCGACGACTGCCCTGGAAGACAGGCCTTGTCCGGCACCGAAACAACTCCAGGGCGTGCTGCGGAGCGGAAACCCCGGAACCTGGCTCGGCGGCACGATCCTTACCGGCGGTGCGGCGCTCGGGGGGTCGGCGGGCCCGGTCGCCGTGCCCGGAGCCTGCGCGAGTCCGCCGGCCCACAGCTGGTCGACACGCGAGCGCTCGGTGGCGTTCGGGTAGCGGTTGGTGCAGGACGGGCCGGCGGTGCCGCCCGACATCAGCTCACTGCACGGCCCGCCGTAGTCGTCCGGCAGGCCCAGCACGTGCCCGGTCTCGTGGGTGACGACGCGGACCGAGTCGTACTGCTGGTTCTGGGTGTAGTCGAGGAAGACGTAGCCACCTCCGTGGCCGTTGGTGGAGGCGTAGGACCCGCGCGGGTCGTTGCCCTCCTGGTAGGAGAAGTCGGCACCGCTCGACGCCTCCTGGAGCCTGACGTTGGACTCGGAGCTGTTCCATATCGAGGCCGCGCTCGATATCTGCGAACGGAAGCTCGGTGCCCGGGAGGCGTTGTAGGTGACAGTCACCGTCTGCGCGTTCGGCTGGGCGGCGCGCTTCTCGGCGACGGACTTGAGCACGGCCTCGAAGAACGCCTTGCTGTTCGCTGCCTCCTCGGCCGACCCGCCGTACCGTGCCACGGAGGTGCCGGAGGCGGCGGACGGGGTGGCGGCCGCCTGGGCGCTCGCCGGCACCGCCGCGCCCAGCGCGCCGGAGGCCAGACCCAGGCCGAGGGCGAGGAGTCTCGTGGACGTTCGGGACGACTTCATGTGGGGGGCTCCTACTCACTCGGTGACGCCGAGCGCCCGGTGCGCGGTCGACTCTGGGTGAACACCGGTTCCGAACTGCGGCGACGTCCTGTGGGTCGACATTCTTAGAACGGCTCGACAGGGAGCGCAAAGGGTCCCCGCCACTACGCCGCCTCGTAGGTCCCGGGACCTCGCCAGGGCGGTGCGCGGGTCTCCGGTCCGCACATGGCGGCAGGGAGGGAAAGCTGTCGCGGCGTCAGAAGCCTTGCGTCAGGGGCCAACGGGCGTGCGGGCCGGCCGGCCGGAATCCCGCGACGCGCGGCCGGATCCACATCCGGGCCAAGACGGACAAATCCTCAGATGTCTGCCATGCCGCGTCTACTAAGCATGCCGGTTTGATGGCGAGATGCTGTGACCGACGTCATAGAACATGAGCTTCCGTCTCTTTTGCGCCCCACCGTCCCCGGGGGCGCCCCCAGGGAGTCACCCTCGGCCCATCGGTGGCTCTCGGCCGGCGCGAACACGAGTCGTGTCTCTGTGTCGGCGAGGACCGGGGCCTACCTGGCCTCCATTGCCGGCGTCCGAGCGGGAGCGTCGTCCGGGCGTACCGCGCCGAGTACCGGATTGGAGGCGAGAGGCGAGACCTCCACCTTCTCGCCCGGTCTCGGAGCCTGTACGACCTCGCCGTCCCCCACGTACATCGCCACATGCGTCGCCTCGGGGAAGTAGACGACCAGGTCGCCGGGGCGGAGCCGGCTCAGGGGGATCTTCTTGAGCCGGGCCCACTGGTCCTGGCTGGTGCGGGGGATCGGGGTGCCCGCGTGGTCCCAGGCCTGGGAGGTCAGGCCCGAGCAGTCGTACGACTTCGGGCCTGCCGCTCCCCACTGGTACGGCTTGCCGATCTGGTCCATGGCGTAGCGGACCGCCCGGTTGCCCTCCCCGGACGGGGGCCGGTCGTCGCCGAGGGTGTCCGAGGCCGTGAGCTTCTGCTGTGCGGCGGCGACCCCGTCCTGCTCCAGCTTCGTCACCTCGCCGAGCTGTCCCGGAGTGAGGGAGGCGAGGAGGCGTTCGACGTCGGCGAGCCTGGCCGTCACGTCGTCGCGCTGCTTCTTCTGCTGCTCGGCGAGGGTGAGCCGGGCGTCCAGGGCCTTGCGGGCCGCCCTGGCCAGTGCGTCCTTCTTCTGCTCGGTGCCGGTCAGCCGGTCCACCGTCTCGGCGCGCTCGCGGGCCAGCTGTCCGATGACATGGCCCTCGTCCAGTGCGTGCTGCGGGTCGCGGGCGAGGAGCAGGCGCAGGTAGGGGGAGAGGTCGGAGCTGTTCTGGTACTGCTGGCGGGCCAGGCGTCCGGCGTCGATCCGGCTGCCCTGCAGGGCGAGCCGGGCGCGGGCCAGCTCGGCGTCGAGGCGGGCCACCTCGGCCTGCTGCCGCTTGAGCTTCTCCGCGGTGGCGTTGTAGGTCTCGGTGGCCTGCTCGGTCTGCCGGTACAGCTGCTGAAGGTCCGTCAGCAGCTGGGTCGCGGACCGCTCCGGTTGCGGCGTGGCCGCCGCCGGTACGGGCGCGAGGACGGCCTGGGCCGCCACCACCGCCGTACAGGCCAGGCGCGAGAGCCGTCCTGACATGTCATTACCTCCGGTGCGGAACGGGCGGGGCTTCCGCCTGCTATCGCACCGCGATAATCAGACATGTAGGGAGATGCGCGTGCCGCGCCTACGCGGTTCGGCGCAACTCTGTCACCCGGATGCCTCATCCGGCTTGCCGGCCGGCGCATCGTCCGGCTTGGACCAGGGCCACCTGGCCCGGCCGCCCCGCGCGCCCTCGGGGACGTACCGGTACTTCCACCCCTGCACCAGGCCCAGCTTCTTGCTGTGTCCTCTCGGCACACGCCGGTAGACGAGCACGGTGGGCGGGCCGCCCGCCGCGTCCGGGACGGGGATGCGGTACGTCTTCGGGGGGTGGCCGGTCATGCCCAGCAGGACGGGCAGCACGCGCCCGTCCATGGGTCCGCCCTCGAAGGGGGTGTCCTGACTCTTCACGGCTTCAGTCTCGGTCATCCTCGCCGAGCGCGCCGACGAGGGCCGCCGTCTGCGGGTCGCGGGCGGCGGTCACCGTGAGGACCGCCACGAACTGCTCGACCAGCCAGTCGCGCAGCTCGTCGACCGGGGGCTGCTTGTCCTCGTCCAGCCAGATCAGGGAGGCCGCCTCCACCGCCGTGATCCACATCCGGACGGTCATGCGCAGCCGCGGGCCCGGGTCGGAGATGCCGAGGTGGCTGTAGATGTGCTCGGCGGCGGCCCGGCGCACCCCGTCCACGATCGCGGTCGTCCGGGACGTCTCCACCACGCTGCCGCCCTGGAGCAGTGCGCTGAAGCCGGTGTCGTGCTCGTCCACGAAGGTCAGATAACGGTCGAGGACCCGGGACAGCCGGGACAGCGGGGGGCCCTGCCGGGTCTCGTCGAAGCACTGCCGCAGCTCCTCGGCGGCCGACCCGAGCGCGGCCTCGTACAGCTGCTGCTTGCCACCGGGGAAGTACCGGTACACCAGCGGACGGGAGACCCCGGCCGCCTCGGCCACGTCGTCCAGCGACACGTCCTCCGGGGCGCGGTGCGCGAAGAGGGAGAGCGCGGCGGCGAGGAGCTGACTACGGCGCTCCTCGACGCTGAGCCGACGGTAGGCGGGGGTGGTGGCCTGCGGGGTCATGCCTCGCAGCGTAGCCGCCGGGCGGTGGGGGTGCCGGGTGCCCTGTCGGCGGGCGGGCCGTCAGGCCTTGAAGCTCATGACGCCGAAGGGGAATCCGTCGGGCACCTTCACGCCCCAGTTCATCGAGAAGACCTTGCCCTTGCAGTCCTTCTTCGAGTACAGGTTGAGCATGTACCGGCTGTTGTTGTTGACCGACCGCGCACCCACGGAACGGCTGTTGTAGCACTTGCCGGGCTGGGTGTTGATCTTCCCGGACCGGCCCTTGAAGTGCTCCTGGGACCAGACGCAGGTGTAGTTCTTCTCGCAGTCGCCGCTCGCGGCGTGGGCGGGAGTGGTCATGACGGCCAGGCCGATACATCCGGCTGCGGCCGCCACACCCGCCGAACGGGCGACGCGCCTGAGGAAAGTCACTGAATAAACCCCGTAGTTCAATGGTCAGTTGAGACTGCGGCCGTGGCCATCACATGATCACGGCCGCCGCGTCAGTCTAACCGCCGCGCTACGCCAGCAACCCGGACGACCTCCACAGCCGCCTGCCGACCCCTCGCAGCACCCCGATGTCGTCCAGGAAGTCGGTCAGCCGCTTCGCGCCGGTCTGCATGACCTCACGGCGATGCCCGCTCGCCCTCACCTGCGCCATCGCCTCCCGCTTGTCGAGGCCCACGTTGGTGTACACCTCGGGGTTGATGAAGGCGACCGAGAAGACCCGGGCGAACTCGCCGGAGGTGACCCGGGTGAACTCCTGGGACCACTTCGGCGCGGTCAGCATCTGCCGGCGCAGTTCCTCGCGGGCGTAGCGCACATGCCGGGCCTCCTCCACGACGTGGATGCGCGTGACCCCCCGGATCAGCGGCTGCACCCGCTCGTCCGGGAAGGTCAGCCGCTGCATCCAGTCCAGCACCTCCTCGCCGAGCAGCGTGGCCGTGAAGGAGCCGGGGGTCGTGGAGATGGTCTTGAAGAGGCGGCCGAGGTTCTGGTGAGCCCGGCTCACCGGGTACCAGGGGGCGTCACCCCGCGCGATCAGCCGCGCGAACATCTTCGAGTGCCGGCACTCGTCCTCGATCTCGGTGAGGGCGTACCGGACGTGCGCGCTCGTCGCCGCCTTGTCGTAGATGTGCCGGACCAGCAGCTGCATCAGGATCAGTTCGAACCAGATGCCGAGCGAGGCCAGCGCCGCGGACTCGTGCTGGGAGAGCAGGATCCGCTGCTCCTCGCTCATCCGCCGCCACAGCGGGGTGCCGTACAGCGAGACCAGCTCCGGCGGCCAGAACCACTTGCCCTCCTCGAAGGGTGCCTCCCAGTCCAGCTCCTTGTCCGGGTCGAAGGAGTGCTTGGCGGAAGAGACGAGCAGCCGTTCGGCCACCTGTTCCCGGTCCTTCAGCAGGCCGAGCGCGTCGCGCAGCCCGTCGAGCGCGTCCTCTTCCGTCAGGGTCGTCATGGCTCCCTCACCTCGTTACCCGGGGGTACATCGTCCGCCTCTTATGAGACTGCCTGTCAGCAAGCCCGTCAATCCCTTGCACATGACTTGTTGACTCGCGGTCCGCGTGTGAGCCTGCGAGGTATGCCGACCCAAGACCTGTACGTCAACGACCCCGGAGACTCCCCCTGGCAGGTGCCCGCGAGCGGCGAGGCCCGGTTCAGCTGGGAGTACGACGGTGGCCGTGACCGTCTGCTCGCCCTGTACCAGAAGGGCAAGGACAAGCAGTGGGACGGACAGACGCGCATCGACTGGGAGCTGGAGGTCGATCCGTACGACCCGCTCGGCACCCCCGAGGAGTCGATGGCGCTCTACGGCACTCCGTACTGGGCCAAGCTCACCGACAAGGACAAGGGCGAGCTGCGCCGGCACTACGCCTCCTGGCAGTTCAGCCAGTTCCTGCACGGCGAGCAGGGCGCGATGATCTGCGCGGCGCGGATCGTGGAGTCGGTGCCCGACATGGACGCCAAGTTCTACTCCGCGACCCAGACGATGGACGAGGCCCGGCACGCCGAGATCTACGGCCGCTTTCTGCACGAGAAGATCGGGATGGTCTACCCGATCAACGACAACCTCCAGTCCCTGCTCGGCGACACCCTCCGCGACAGCCGCTGGGACATGCCCTACCTCGGGATGCAGGTGCTGATCGAGGGCCTGGCGCTGGCCGCGTTCGGGATGATCCGGGACACCACCGACAAGCCGCTGCCCAAGCAGATCCTCGCCTACGTCATGCAGGACGAGGCCCGGCACGTGGCCTTCGGGCGCATGGCCCTGCGCGACTACTACAAGCAGCTCACGGACGCCGAACTGAGGGAGCGCGAGGAGTTCGTCATCGAGGGCTGCTACCTGATGCGCGACCGGCTGCGCGGCATCGAGGTGCTGGAGAACTTCGGCATCCCGCGGGCGGAGGCCGAGCGGATCAGCGCGGACTCCGAGTTCCTGCAGCTCTTCCGCCGCCTTCTGTTCAGCCGCATCGTGCCCTGCGTCAAGGACATCGGCCTGTGGGGCAAGCGGCTCCAGGAGGCCTATGTCGACATGGGCGTGTTCGACATGGGCGACTCCAACCTGGACCTGCTGATGACCCAGGACGAGGAGATCGCCGAGCAACTCGACGCGGAGCGCTTCGCCGTGGAGGAGCGCGAGCGGGTGGCCGAGGTGCAGAAGGCGATCGAGTCGGGGGCGGACGGGGTCTGACCCGCTCACCACGGTGCAGTAGCGTGCTGGCGTGTCCATGCCTCCAGCACCGCAGCAGCCGCCGTACCCGGGCGGGCCCCAGCAGCCGCCGTACCCGGGCGGGCCCCAGCAGCCGCCGTACCCCTACGGCCAGCAGCCCCCGCAGGCCCCCGGCCCGTACGGCTCCCCGTACCCCCAGCAGCAGCCGTACCCGCCGCAGCCCCACCCGCAGCAGCAGTACCCCGGCTGGGGCGTCCCGCCCATGGGCCCGCCGCCGAAGAAGCGCAGGGTCGGGCTGGTGCTCGGGATCGTGGGCGGTGTGGTCGCGGCCGGCATCGCGGGGATCGTGCTGCTCGGTGTGGTGCTCGAGAGCGGCTTCCCCGCGGCGAAGAACAAGCTCACGCTGCCCCACACGCTGGTGGACGGGAAGTACGTCCTCGCCGACGACCTCTCCGACACCGAGGGGCAGAAGGTCGAGGACGAGGCCGACGGCGCCTGGGACGCCAAGGACATCCACGCCCTGGTCGGCCGCTACAGCCCCGGCGGAGACGACTCCAAGGGCATGCTGCTGGTGTCGAGCATGTACGGCCGGTTCAAGAACAAGGGCGACGTCCGGAACAACATGCTCAAGGGGGCCGCCGAGGCCGACGGCGTGACGGTGGCGGAACCCCCGAAGGACGTCACTCCGGCCGGCTCCGACGTCACCATCACCTGCGAGGTGCTGACTCAGAAGCAGTCCCTGCTGACGCTCACCTACCCGGTCTGCGCCTGGGCGGACGGCAACACGGCGGCCGTGGTCGGCGAGGTCGACCTGGCGCGGAAGGGCTCGACGGACGTGGACCTCGACGCCGCCGCCCGGAACACCGTCAAGATCCGCTCCGAGATGATCAAGCCGATCGGCTGACCGCCACCGCCACCGCCACCGCCACCACCGCCACCACCGCCACCACCGCCTCCTCGGGCTCTCCCGGCCCGAAGAGCGCGGGAGGGTGCGGGGGTGTGAGAGGCGCGGGAGGACCCCCGGCGCCCCGCGCCGGCACCCCCGGTGCGGCCCCGGCGAAGCCGTCAGTGCGGTCCGCGACGGTGCTGGTTCGGGCCCTGCGGCTTCCGGTACCCCTCGTCCCGCAGGCCGAGAACCGCCCGCATCACGTCCTTCGCGATCGGTGCCGCGTCCCCGCCGCCACTGATCTCGCCCCGGTCCGCAGAGGCGTCCTCGACCACCACCGCGACCGCGACCTTCGGTGCCGGGTCGTCGTCGGCCTGTGCCCAGGAGACGAACCACGCGTACGGCACACCGGAGTTGCCGATGCCGTGCTGGGCGGTGCCGGTCTTGCCGCCGACCACGGCACCGGGGATGGCCGCGTTGGTGCCGGTGCCCTCCTGGACCACGCCGGTCATCAGCTCCCTCAGCCGCATGGCCGTCGACGGGCGCATCACCTGCCGTTCGGGCCGTAGACCACTGCCCGCGATCGTCTCGCCGCCCCGGCGGGTGGTCCGTTCCACCAGGTACGGCGACCGCAGCCGGCCGTCGTTGGCCACGGCCGCCGCGACCATCGCCATCTGCAGCGGAGTTGCCCGCGTGTTGTACTGCCCGATCGAGGACAGCGCCAGCTGTGCCTTGTCCACATGGGTGTCGAAGGTGCTGGGCGACACGGCGAAGGGGACGCTCAGCCGGGTGTCGTTGAAGCCGAACCCCTCGGCCGTGGCCGACATGTCAGCCACCCCGACGTCCACGCCCAGCTTGGCGAACACCGTGTTGCACGACCACTCGAACGCCTTCCGCAGCGAGGCGTCCGCACAGCCGTCGCCCTCGTTGGTCAGCCGGGTGGTGGTGCCGGGCAGCCGGTAGGGGTCGGGGGAGTCCGTGGGCTCGTCCAGGTCCATGACCGTGCCCGAGTCGAGCGCGGCCGCCGCGGTGACCACCTTGAACGTCGACCCCGGCGGATAGGTCTGCCGTACCGCCCGGTTGAGCATCGGCTTCTCCGGGTCGTGGTTGAGCCGCGCCCACGCCGAGGCCGTCGCCTCGCTGTTGCCGGACAGCTCGGCGGGGTCGTAGGACGGGGTCGACACCAGCGCCAGGATGCGGCCCGTGGTGGGCTCGATCGCGGCCACCGCGCCCCGGCGCCCGTGCAGCCCCTGGTACGCCGCCGCCTGCGCACCCCGGTTGAGCGTCGTGACGACGTCCCCGCCCGGGCTGGGCTTGCGTGTCACGTCGTTCCACACCGGGAACGGCGACAGCATCGGGTCGGTGCCGGAGAGCACCCCGTCCTCCGCGTGCTCCAGGAAGGTCGTGCCGTACATCTGCGAGGCGTATCCGGTGACCGGCGCGTACAACGGGCCGTCCCGGTAGGTGCGTTCGTAGCGCAGTTGCTCGCCGGTGTCCGTGGAGCCGGTGACCGGCTCGGCGCCGACCAGGATGTCCCCGCGCGGCTGGTGGTAACGGGCGATTGCGGGACGGCGGTTGGCCGGGTTGCGGTCGTAGGAGCCGGACTGGACGAGCTGCACCCGGGCGGCGTTGACCAGCAGGGCCACCAGCAGCAGGGCGCAGAACGCGGACGCGTGCCGGATGTACCGGGTCATGGGCCGGCCGTTGCCGTACTCGGTCACGGGGCCTCCTGCCCGTCGTACTGGCTGTGGGCGGAGTCGCTCACCCGGATCAGCAGCGCCACGATCGCCCAGTTGGTGACGACCGAGGAGCCGCCCTGGGCGAGGAACGGCATCGCCATACCGGTCAGCGGGATCAGGCCGGTGACCCCGCCCGCGATCACGAACACCTGGAGCGCGACGATCGAGGCGAGACCGGCCGCGAGCAGCCGGCCGAAGGGCTCGCGCAGGGCGAGGCCCGCCCGGTAGCCGCGCTCCACGAGCAGGGCGTAGAGCAGGAAGATCGCCGCAAGACCCGCGAGGCCCAGCTCCTCCCCGGCCGTCGCCAGGATGAAGTCCGACTTGACGGCGAAGCCGATGAGGACGGAGTGGCCGAGCCCGAGCCCGGTGCCCAGGAACCCGCCCGCCGCGAAGGCGAACAGGGACTGGGAGAGCTGGTTGGGGCCCTGCCCGGCCTCGATGGTGGCGAAGGGGTGCAGCCAGTCCTCGACCCGGCCGTTGACATGCGGCTCGAGACGGCCGACGGCGACCGCGCCGAGCACGGCGAGCAGCAGACCGACCGCGATCCAGCCGGTGCGGCCGGTCGCGATGTACAGCAGGACGACGAACAGGCCGAAGAACAGCAACGAGGTGCCGAGGTCGCGCTCCAGGACCAGGACACCGACGCTCAGCAGCCAGATCGTCACGATCGGGCCGAGCACCCGCCCGGTCGGGAACTGCATCCGCCACAGCCGGCGGCCCGTGTAGGCGAGCGCGTTGCGGTTGGCGGCCAGATAGGCGGCGTAGAACACCGCGAGCAGCACCTTCGCGAACTCGCCCGGCTGGATGGAGAATCCGGCGATCCGGATCCAGATGCGGGCTCCGTTGACCGCCGGGAAGAGGATCGGCAGCAGCAGGAGGGCGAGGGCCGCGACCACACAGACGTAGGAGTAGCGCTGCAGCACCCGGTGGTCGCGCAGCATCAGGACGACCACGATGAACAGGCCCACCCCGAGCGTGGACCACACCAGTTGGGCGGGGGCCGCCCGGTCGCCCGGCGTCTCCAGGTCCAGCCGGTAGATCAGCACCAGGCCCAGACCGTTGAGCAGCACGGCGATCGGCAGCGGGAGGGGGTCGGCGTACGGCGCCCGGATGCGGACCGCGAGATGCGCGAACAGGGCGAGCACACCGAGTCCGGCGCCGTAACCGGCGGCACCGGGCGGAACGGTACCGGTCTTCGCCACGCCCACGGCGCAGTAGCCGTACACGGACAGCAGAACGGCCAGCACGATCAGGGCCAGTTCGATGCCACGCCGCCGGCGGAGGCGTACGGCGGAGGCGGGTGTCCGCGGTGCCGTCACGGTGGTTCCGGCCTTGGTCATGTCCGGAACCTACCCAAACAGGACAGTCCGGCTGGGCAGGCGCCACGGGATGCGCGGAGTGCCCCACGGGGCGCGGGGCCGTATCAGCGTGCGGCTCTGCCGCATGGGCGCGACCAGCCGCACCCGACCTGCGCAGCGCAACGCACCCGCGGTCCCCGGCCGTCACTCACCGATGCGCCGGAGGTACAGCGTGGCCACGGCGCCACCGTCTGCCGCATTGCCGAACGTCAGCCGGGCGCCCAGTACCTCCGCCTGGCCCAGTGCGATGGTCAGACCGAGCCCATGCCCCTTCGCCCCGCCCTCGGTGCGGAAGCGCTGCGGCCCGTGCGCCACCAGGTAGTCCGGATAGCCGTCCCCGTGGTCCCGCACGGTCACCATCGGTCCGTCCACCGTCAGCACCACCGGCGCCCGCCCGTGCTTGTGCGCGTTGGCCACCAGGTTTCCCAGCACCCGCTCCAGACGGCGCCGGTCGGTCTCCACCCGGGTGTCCCGGACGATCCGCACCTCGGTGTCCGTCCCGGAGGCCCGCACCACCCGCCCGGCCAGCGCGCCCAGCTCCTCGGAGTCGGCCTCCAGCTTCTCCCGGCCGGTGTCCAGGCGGGAGATCTCCAGCAGGTCCTCGGTGAGCGTGCGCAGCGCCGCCACCCGGTCCCGGACCAGCTCGGTCGGCCGGCCCGGCGGCAGCAGCTCGGCCGCCGCGTGCAGGCCGGTCAGCGGGGTGCGCAGCTCATGGGCCACGTCCGCGGTGAAGCGCTGCTCGCTCTGCAGCTTGCTCTGCAGCGAGGACGCCATGGAGTCAAGCGCGGCGGCCACCGCGGCCACCTCGTCCTCGGGCCGCGTCGGGTCCTTCGTCCGGGGGTCGTGCACGCGGGCGTCCAGGTCGCCCGCGGTGATCCGCCGCGCCACCTGGGCCGTGCCGTGCAGCCGCCGGGTCACCCGGGTCACCGCGAACGCACCGACCAGCAGCGTCGCCCCGATCGCCAGCGCCGACGACCACAGGATGGAGTGGTCGAGCCCGGCGATCGTACGGGACTGCTGCGAGTAGTCGACCGCCACCGCGAGCGCCCGGTGTCCGCCGGCCGGGCCCGCCGCCCACATGGTCGGCCGCCCCTGGTGCGAGGAGACCATCGTGCCGCGCCGCCCGGCCACCGCGAGCGCCCGCAGCCGTACGGGCAGCCCCTCGGGATCCACCCCGGCGCCCGGCGCCAGCGCGTCCCCGGCCTCGTACGCCTGTGTGGCGTCCTGCAGCCGGGACAGCGCCAGGTCGCGGGCCTGGCCGACGGTCTGGTTGGTCACCGACACATGCACCAGGACGCCGAGCAGCGCGGCCAGCGCGCAGCACATCACCGTGATGAACGCGGCCGCCTTCACCGCGAGGGTCCCGGCCCACTGGGGCAGCGCGAGTCTCACGGCGTGCTCGCGGACGGGGTGGCGGAGGGCGGGTGGCTCTGCGGGCCCTTGCCGGTGCGCAGGAACTCGTCGCGGGAGAACACCATGGCGCGCTGGTCCGGGTCCCAGGTCCAGGTGGTGCGGTACTCGTAGCCGGAGATCCCGGTCGGAGAGCGTTCGATCAGTGCCCGGCCGGCCAGCTCCACCCCGATGATCGCGTCGTTGTCGGACAGCACCTGGACCAGCTTGTGGTTCTCGACCGTGTAGACCCGCACCGCCGTCTGGTTCGTCGGGTAGAGCCGGAAGCCCAGCGTCATGTCGGCCCGGCCGTCCCCGGTCAGGTCCCGGTAGTAGGCCTTCAGCAGCGGGCAGCGCGCCCGGTCCCCGCCCGGTTCGCACTCCTTCACCCGGTCCACGGTCGCGTGGTACGGCCCCTTGGGCCCGTAGTCGTCCGGGTGCGCGGCGATCTCCGCGCGTACGACGTCCACCGGATCGACCTTGCGGATGTCGTCGCCGGGCACCCGGATGCCCTTGACGGTCGCCCTGGTCGCCGGGTCGTACGGATAGGCCGGGCTGGAGGCCGGCCTGAGGTCCGGCCACAGCTTCGCCGGGCTCACCGCGGTCGGAGTCGCCCCGGCGCCCTCCAGGCCGCCCCGGTCCCCGCAGGCCGTCGCCGTCACCGACAGCAGGGCGACCGCGGCCGCGGCGAGGGCGGTGCGCGCGGTGCGACGGGCTGACACAGGGCTCCTGGGGCTTCGGGGGGGGCGGATCACGACCCCGTACACCTTATTCGTAGGGAAGTCCTTTTTGCGCACTCGGGGCGGTGCTGGGGGAGAGGCTACTCGGCCAGTTCCTCGAGAAGCCGGGCGGTGGCCAGCCCCGCCCGCAGGTACTCCACGAACAGGTCGTTGTGCAGTGCCCACGGGGAGCGCCGGGCGCGGATCAGCTCGATCGCCTCCTCGGTGCTGCGGCCCCGCCGGACCAGGGTGTGGGCGACGACCAGGCCCGAGCGGTTGTAACCGTGGTAGCAGCGCACCAGCACCGAGCGTCCGGCGTCCAGCGCCTCGTGCGCCGCCCGCGCCAGCCGAATCACCCCGGCGAGCTGCGTCCCGTCCAGCGGGCCGTCCGGAATCGGCCACACATGGTGCTCTGTCCCGGGGCCGGGCCCGTACCCCGGCAGCCGCAGCAGCGACTGCACCACATCGAACTGATCTCCTACGACGGCGAACTCAAGGCGCCCCGAACCGCCCCGGAACTCGTGCCCGCCCATCCACAGGCCGGGCTCGATCTCGCTCCACGGGCACTCCGGAGCCGGTACGTCGGGCTGCTTTCCGCGGGTCCGCAACGGCGCCTCCCCAACTCCCCCTCGCAGGGCTGGTCTCCACGGTAGCCGGGTTCTTGCGTGGGAGCACCCCGCCTGTTCCCATGGTCGAGGGGTGATGGCGCATGAGCGGACTGCGCGTGGTGCCGACCTGGCGGCACGGCCGCGAACGGCTGTACGTCTGCGGCCCGGACGGAGGGAACGTCGCCTGGTACGACCGCGAGACCGGCCGGGTGAACCTGATGGGCGAGGACCGCGAGGAGGACGTGCTCGCGGCCCTGAAGCCGTTCCTGACCGGCCCGGTGACCGTGGGCCCGCCCCCGGTGCCCACACCTGCGGAGCTGGCCCGGCTGACCCTGCACCCGGACGACGACCTCGCGCCCAACCGCCCCGGCGAGGCCCTGCTCGTGGCCATCGACCGGGACCCCGGCCCCGTCCACCGGCTCCGCCCGGACCCGCGCCGGCGCGCCCTGACCGCCGAACAGACCGTCGGCGAGGCACTGGACCGGCTGGAGGGGGCGGGCTGGCACACCCTGCACTCCCTCCCGCTCCCCGGCGGCGACCGCATCCACCACCTGCTCATCGGCCCCGGCGGCCTCTTCGCCGTACACGCCCTGTACGCCCGCAAGCAACGGCTCCACGTGGCCGACCCGATGATCACCCTGGGCCGCCGCGAGCCCGAGCCGCTCCTGCGCCGCCTGCGCGCCGAGGCAGACCGCGCCTCCTACGCCCTGACCGCCGAGGTCCGCCCCGTCCTGGCCCCGGTGGGCCCGGCCGACGTACGCCTCACGGCCCCACCGCGCGGCATCCGCGTCCTCCAGGAGCCGGAACTCACGACCCTCGCCCGCCAGGGCGGAGTGCTGAAGCCGGCGGACGTGGAGGCACTGCACGCGATGGCCCGGGACCGGAACACGTGGGGGAGGGTGTAGGGGAGGGAGGTCTGCCGCATCGGCCCGGGTGTGCGCATCAGCCTGTCCGGCGAGTGGGGGCGAGGGGCCACACCCGTCTGCCCGACCGGCGCTTGAGGACGAGGCCCCTTCGGGGCCGAAGCGGGGGCCGGGGGCAGCAGCCCCGCGGCAGGGGTCGCAGGGGACGGCGTCCCCTGATCGGGACGGGCAGGGGCGGCGAGGGCGAACCCCCTCAGGGCAGCGACACCGCCCGCCCGGGATCCAGCAACCCCGCCAGCAGATCCCCATGGACCCGCACCCGCGGCGCGATGTCCCCGGCCACGAACTCCAGCTCCGCCGCATCCCGGCACCCGGCAACCTCCTCCCAGCTCACCGGTGCGGACACCATCGGCGCCCGCCGGGCCCGCAGCGTGTAGGGCGCGGCCGTGGTCTTGCGCCCCGCGTTCTGGCTCCAGTCCACGAACACCTTCCCCGGCCGAAGGCTCCTCGCCATCCGGTGCACCACCAGCCGGGGCATCGCCCGCTCGGCCTCCACCGCGAGCCCCTTCGCGTACTCGCTCGCCCGCTCGGACGACCCCCCGCGCACGGCCGCCAGCAGATGCAGCCCCTTGGACCCGGCCGTCTTGGCGTACGCCTCGATCCCGTCCGCCGCGAGCCGCTCCCGCAGCCACAGCGCCACCTCGCAACAGTGCACGATCGTCGCAGGTGCCCCGGGGTCCAGGTCGAAGACCAGCCGGTCGGCCTCCTCCGGGGACTGCACCAGCCACTGGTGCGTGTGGAACTCGGTCACCAGGTTCGCCGCCCAGACCAGGCTCGCCAGGTCCTGCACGACCACCATCCGGGCCGGCCCCTCCGACCGGGGGACCTCAGCGGTCGTGACCCACTCGGGCGTACCCGGCGGCACGTTCTTGGTGAAGAACACCTGTCCGTCCGGCCCGTCCGGATACCGCAGAAAGGACACCGCACGGTCGCGCAGATGCGGCAGCAGCACCTCGGCGGTGACCGCGTAGTAGTGCACCAGCTCCCCCTTGGTGAAGCCGGTCTCCGGATGGAGCACCTTCTCCAGATTGCTCAGCGCGACCCGTCGCCCCTCCACCTCTGTCATGGGAGTCATAGGATGACAATCCCAGACATTCCTCTGCATAACACTCTGCATAACACCAGCAACCAAAGGAAGGCTGCTGCACGTGCGATCCATATGGAACGGCGCGATCTCCTTCGGTCTCGTCAGCATCCCGATCAAGCTGGTGAACGCCACCGAGAGCCACTCGATCTCCTTCCGCCAGATCCACACCGAGGACAACGGCCGCATCCGCTACCGCAAGGTGTGCGAACTGGAGGACCGCGAGGTCACCCAGTCGGAGATCGGCAAGGGGTACGAGGACGCCGACGGCACGATCATCCCGATCACCGACGAGGACCTCTCCCACCTCCCGATCCCCACCGCCCGCACCATCGAGATCGTCGCCTTCGTGCCGGCCGACCGGATCGACCCCCTTCAGATGGACGCGGCCTACTACCTCGCCGCCAGCGGTGCCCCCGCGGCCAAGCCGTACACCCTCCTGCGCGAGGCCCTCAAGCGCAGCCACAAGGTCGCCATCGCCAAGTACGCCCTGCGCGGCCGGGAACGTCTGGGCATGCTGCGCGTGGTCGGCGACGCCATCGCCATGCACGGCCTGCTGTGGCCGGACGAGGTACGCGCCCCCGAAGGCGTGGCCCCGGACGTGGACGTCACCGTCCGCGACAAGGAACTCGACCTCGCGGACGCCCTGATGGACACCCTCGGCGAGGTCGAGCTGGACGACCTGCACGACGAGTACCGCGAGGCGCTGGAGGAGGTCATCGCGGCGAAGGCGGCCGGCGAGACCCCGCCCGAGGCGCCCGAGCCCGCCGCCGCCGGCAAGGTGCTCGACCTGATGGCGGCCCTGGAGAAGAGTGTGCGCGCGGCCCGGGAGTCCCGGGGCGAGGAACCGGCGGCCACGGAGGAGGCCGAGGTCAGGCCGCTCGCCGGGCGCCGTTCCACCCCCAAGGAGACGGGTGGCAAGAAGTCGACGGCCACGACGGCGAAGAAGACGGCTGCCAAGAAGACCACGGCCGGCAAGAAGTCGACGGCCAAGTCCGCCCAGAGCGCGAAGAAGACGGCGGCGGCGAAGGCGACGTCCAAGTCCACGGCGAAGACACCCGCGAAGAAGACCACGGCGAAGAAGACCACGGCGAAGAAGACGGCGTCCCGCAAGCGCACGGCGTGAGGGCGGAGCCGGCCGGGCGGCCCTGCTTCCCGCTGCGGGCGGAGTTGCCCGTCCGGCGGCGCCGCCTCCGGACGTGGGCTGCACCCCGGCCGTCGATCATGAGAGGCGTTGCGGCTCGGGGAGGCCTGGCGGGGGAGTCCTGTGGCGGCTCGGGGAGACTCAGGGGGCAGCGACCCCGCGCTGGGAGTGCGGCCGTGGCGGCGCGCGTGGGCCGGCTGTGGTGGCGGGCGTGGGCTGGGCTGTGGCGGCGAGTGGGGGCCGGCTGTGATGACGAGCGGGGACCGGGCCGTGGCGGCGAGTGGGGGCCGGCCGTGACGACGACCGGTGACCGACCGCCCGCCGCGGCCCGGCGCGACCTGGTGATGGCCACCGTGGGCCGCACCCTCACCTTCTGGGCCCGCGGTATCGGGCCACCCGGCCCTCGCGAAGATCACCAGCCCCGAGCGCGGGCGGACCGGTGACCGAAGCGTGCCCTGATTCCCTCCCCTGAATCCCTCCCGCGAGGTGGGACGACTCGGGCACGATGAGGGTGTGACATACCTGGTGACCGTCGCCATGACCCCTCCCAAGGGCGCCCCGGAACTCGACGCGCTGCAACGAGAGGGCGTCGTCTTCCTGCTGCGGAAGGGGTTCGACTCGCTCGAAGCGGTCGAGGGACCCGACGGGATGGAGATCGAGCTGATGGACGACGTCATCGCCGCCCATCCCGGCGGCGCCCTGGTGAAGCTCTTCGTGGACGCACCGGCGCTGGAATTCGCGGAGGACGCCGCCCGTGAGGTCGTGGCGGAACTCCTGGAGCGCACCGAGCCGCTCGCCGACTGGCGGATCACCCGGTGCGCGGTGGAGCTGAACTCCGAACTCCTGCAGGAGAGCCTCGACGCGGCCGACGGCCCCGACGCCCCGCCGGCCGACCTGGCGGAACGCGCACGACGCCACGCGGCAGCCGTGCCCGCACCGCCCGCGGGCCGCCTCGACCCGGCCGAAGTCGAGACGATGCGCTCCAGACTGCGCTCGCTGGCACCCGCCCTGGCCGCCTTCCCTCTCGACTCCTTCGGCTACTCCTCGGACCCGGAGGAGCGGAGCGTCAGCCGGGAGGCGGCGGAAATCGCGGCCGGCGCCGTCGTGTTCGCCATCGACCTCCTGGTGGACGAACTCTTCACCGACCTGGCCAGCCTGGAGGAAGACGGTCCGACGGTGGCCGAGAGCGACGCCACCTTCATGCTCCTGGACGACCTGCCCCCGCAGTTCGCCGACGCGTACACCGTCCTGTTCGCCCGCCGCCTCACGGTCACCGCGGTGACCCTGACGGCCCGCCTCGCCCAGCCCCACCCCACCCGCCCGACCTGTGTGGCCGAAGAGATCCTGCTGAGATTCCTCCTCACCCAGGCCGAGGTGACGGCCGACCTCTACGACCTTCTGACCGAAGAGGTCGCCACGGCCCTGGAGGTGTTCGCGGACGGCATCGACGAGGACCTGGACAGTGAACCCGTCGCATTCGACGACTGGTTCACCCCGTTCGACGAGGAGGGGTTCGTCCACCCGTACGCGGCCCACGACGACGAGGAGTCACTACAGGGGCCCAGCGCCAGATGACCCTCCGTCAGGCGCTGATCCGCGGAATGCCGGGCAACGCGAGATGCCGCGGGGCAACGCGAGATGCCGTCAGGCTAATGCGAGATGCCGTGAGGTAACGCGAGATGCCGTGAGGCAAGCCGGACGATACGATAGAAGCTCTATCGAACCTCACGAAATGCTTCCGAAAACGAACAGGACGCATTGTTCAGGTGGGGTGACGTCCGCACGGCGTGACGGAGCGAGATTTTCCGCCCTGGGTGTTCTGTGCGACCGCTGCCGCGGGTGACGGAGCCTGTCACGTCCCATCGGCCGCAAGACAGCGTTCAAAGCAGGTTGAACAATGAACCGCACTCGTCGTCTCGCAGCACTCACCTTCCTCGTCGCCCCCGCGCTCGCGGTGGGCCCCGCCCTTGCCGCACAGGCCTCCGCCGCCGCCCCGGGCACCGCACCCCGTGCGGCGTGCCACGTCGAAACAGAGTCGAACGGCAAATACCACCTCTGGGGTGAGGGATTCCCGGGCGGTACGAAGGTGACCTACTCGGGTTCCGCCTCGGGCACCGTCTCCACGGACAAGTCGGGCCGGTTCGACCTCGGGGGCCTCAGTGGCAGCACGTTCGTCGTCAAGACGAACAGCGGAACGGCCAAACTGACCTGCGGCATGGTCCAGCACTGAGGTTTCCGCACACGGCCGTTGCTGCACCAGGGGATTGACCCGGTGTCAGTCGGATGAGTGCACGAATTGCATTCACACGGCGCTGAACCCGGTGCCGACGATGCCGTGGGCCGGCTCGCCCTCGCGCCTGGCACAGCGGGAGCCGGCCGGCGGCTGAAAGGTCGGTGTAACCGCTGTGGTCACACCGGTAGGAGCGACTCGATCATTCCGTCCCCGGCCAGAACCGCACATGCTGAAGTCAGCAAGGCCCGACCCGGAAGTGAGATTGGCGCAACCGTCAGGAGCGCACATGCCCACCCTTGGCCGCCAGGACAGCATTTTCGTGCTCGATCTCGGAGACGGCGAGAACCGCTTTCACCCCGACTGGCTCGCCGCCGTCAACGCCGCCCTGGACGAGGTGGAGAAGTCGGAAGGACCGCGTGCCCTGGTCACCGCCGCGACGGGCAAGTTCTACTCCAACGGCCTGGACCTGGAGTGGCTGAGCGCCCACGCCGACCAGCGCCAGAGTTACCGCGGCTCCGTCCACGGACTCTTCGCCCGCGTGCTCTCCCTGCCGATGATCACCGTGGCCGCTCTGCAGGGGCACACCTTCGCCGCCGGCGCGATGTTCTCCCTCGCGCACGACTTCCGTGTCATGCGCGCCGACCGCGGCTTCTGGTGCCTGCCCGAGGCCGACATCAGCATTCCCTTCACGCCCGGCATGTCCGCCCTGATCCAGTCCCGGCTGGCGCCGCAGACCGCGCACGAGGCCATGGTCACCGCCCGGCGCTACGGCGGCTCGGATGCCGCGGCCGCCGGCATCGTCGACCGGGCGGTGGACGAGGACGCCGTGCGTTCCACGGCCTTGGAGATCGCCGAGACACAGCTCGGCAAGGCCGGAGACACCCTCGGCACCATCAAGGCACGCATGTACGCCTCGGTCCTGGCCACCCTGCGCGACGCGACCCAGCTGCTCGACTGAGACCGCCCGTGCGGAGGGAGCCATTGTGGGGGAGTCACTGTGATCCACCGAGAGGCACCGAGAGGCACCGAGAGAAAACGAGAGACAACGAGAGACAACGAGAGAGGTCGGGAATCAGTGAGACTGACTCCCGACCTCTCGTGTCGGCATCCGCCCTGGTCAGAGCTTGATTACCGATGGATGAAGCTGAGTGCCCCCGGCAGGATTCGAACCTGCGCACACGGGTCCGGAGGGCCTTTCATGGAGTGCAGCAGGGGCTGTCGCAGGGCTTTCCACGACATGACCCGGGGCTGTCGTCCACACAGAGTCCACAGGCGACTGTCAGCGCTTCCGAGGCTTCGGAAGCGACGGTGTTCGCCTCGGTCCGGATGCGGGGGCGTTGTCCTGCTGTCAGCCGGCTACGTGCATGTCGTCCAGGTACATGCCGTGGAAGGCAATGGAGACGACCCGTGGCCGGCTGTCGGAACCACCGTCACGGGGGCTAGTTGCTTTGCGTCGAGCCGTACCCGTGGCCGAGACAGGCACCTTGTGCGTCATTGAGCGGGAAGGTAGTGCTCTCCCCGAAGTCCGGGGCCTGGAAGGGGTTTGTCGTCGGAGGTGGCAACGCTGCGGTGGCACTGCGGGGTGCCCTTTCCGGGGCGGAGAACGGCGAGGTCAGATCGATGAGAGGTCTCCCATTCGGTACAGGCCCCCGAAGGGACCTGGTGTGCCGTGACCGGGCACAGCGGTCCTACAGCTTGCTCATCTTGCTGTACGGGCTCAAGATCCGCTCTCGCGTCGAACCGAAGTCCACGAGCGCCGCGATCCCTTCCTCGATGCCGATCACCCGGCCGAGTCCGTACATGTCGTGTGTGACCTGGTCGCCCACGGCGAAGTGCTTGGGAGGTGGCGCGACCGGGGCCTTGAAGGGGCTGGTAGGCAGATATCGCTTCTGTGCAGCAGGCTTTGTCATTGCCCCCAGTATGCGCCTAGGTGTGTCTCGTTCGCTGCCGTCGTGCACATCCGCTGTTCGCCACACGGCCGGACACAACCACCGCGCCGGTAGGCCGGGCAGGCCGACGGGTGACAGCACTGCGGGAAGCCACGTTTGGACAGATCGCAGCTCGTTGGTGATCAGGGGTGGTCCTTGAACGCCGCGTACGCTCGCTCGACCTCGCCCAGGTACTGCTCCAGGCGGAAACGAACCTCCTCAACGGGCCTGCCATCGGGCCCCGGGTACATCAGGTCGGACCGGATGACCGTCTCGCTCCGTAGCCGGACCCGGACGGGCTGACCGTCCGGCTCCGACTGGGACTGCTCCTGAGCCGTCACATCCACCTTGCACCGCCTGCCCGTCGGACAGAGCGGTCCGCCTGGGCGGAGCAGTCGCCGCGGGCCGATCCCGGCTGTCCGGCCATCGCTGCGCGCCACCACGTCGAGGCCATCGACGAAGAGGCGGGTGTGCACGGCAGCACACGCCGGCGGCCCTGGGCAGGCACTGATGAGCAGCGTGCTCACCGCACCATCGCTGTGTCTGTCGGGCGCGATGGCCCTCAGCGCGCGCGGGGGTCTACGCGGCATCCGCCCGATGTGACGTCATGGGTCGACCGTAGCGGCGAAGCCGCCGCTGGAAGTTGTCGGCGGCAGGTTGCAGCGCCCCACCGCTCAGATCGCGGAACCAACCCGCTTTCAACTGTGTTGGCGGGGGGGTTCGTGCAGGGCGGTCCACCTGCGTTCATGGGCGGTTGGCGGTGGGAGTGCCACTCGGTCAAGGTCTCCACCGAACGGTCGTGAACGGCCTTGAACGAGACGGCAACTGAGACGGCAACTGAGACGGCAACTGAGGCGGGGGCCTGCCGGGCCTGCGCGCACTGGCGCCCACCGTACGAGGACGCGAGCCGCCCTTGCTGTGCCCCTTGGTAGTGCGACTGGCCGGCCCGGCCAGCCCTCTGGCCCCCTGAGCGGCTCAGCGCGACGCGACCTCGGTCATTCGATGTCACGACATTCTCAGTGCTTGAAGGAGTCCTTGGTCCTCTCTTTCGCGCCCCGCATCCTGCCCCGCGTCTCCAGGGCGGCGCCCTTTGCCGCGAGGGTGTCCTTGTGTACCGCGTGGGCCGCCTTCCGCACGGTCTTTCCGACAACCTGTTCGACCTTTGCCTTGGCTTTCTCTCCGGCACTCATCTCAGCACCTCCGCACTCACTGACCGAGTGCCCTCGAGGCAGGGGCAAAACCTTGTCCGGAGGGTGTCCCTGCTGCAGCACACGCGACAGCACGCAGATGTGTCGCAAGTAGCGGGTGATCGGTGAGTGGTGCATGTGAAAGGGCGGGACCCGGTGAGACCGGGACCCGCTCTCTGTGCGGGCTACCCCGATCCCCCCGGGGGGATCGGAACGGGCAGTAGCGACTCCGCCCCGGGGCGACACTGACCTCCGGCACCGGGTTGACGTCGACCGGCTGCGGGCCCACCCCGCAAGCACCTGCCTGACGTCCATGTGGGTGACTGAAGCTGCACATATCAGATATGTGACATATGTGGCAATATGGCATCTGTGGCATTTGATGCGAGAGGAGAGCATCATGATCGCCAAGCTGCTCGCCAAGCTGTCATTCACCCGCCACTACGGTGCGTACGGGTCTCACGAATGGGATGCGTACGCCGGCGACTGAGTCTGACCTCATTGCCGGCGGGTGCCCCGGGCGCCCGCCGGCTCCCGGTGACGCAGCCGACGACATCGGCCTGGACAGGTGCGAGAGCCAGGGACGATCTCATGGGCCGAACGAATGAGCCGCCGCGGTTGCCCGAAAGCAGCTTCGCAGCCTGGAGCCGCGACCGGCTGGCACTGGCGCGCCGTGGCGCTGACGAGTGCGGGGACGTCTGGCAGCTGGAGCCGGGTGTCTACGTAGCCGCTACGGCCGGGCCGTGCGAAGAAGTCCTGTGCCGCGCGCAGGACTTCCCCAAGGCACCCTCACCTCTCTTCCCGCCGTTGAAACGGTCGAGCGGAGCGCCGACGCCCGAGGAGCGTGCGCGCGCTCACGCCGCCCGCATGCGCGGACTGCGCGCGCAGGCGGTTGGAGCCCGGATCGGTGAGATTGCGCCCGAGGCCGCTCGATTCGCCGACCAGTGGCCCGAGGGCCAGGACGTCGAGATCCTGCCCCCGGTCCGGCACGCCCTGGCAGAGATCGGCGTGCGCTACCTCTTCTCCGAAGACGCTCCCACCCTGCTGCCCTTTGCCTCACAGCTCTTCCTGGCCCGGGAGGTGCTCGTACGCCCCTCGCGCTGGGATTGGCCGCGCTGGATCCCCACACCGGCACGGCGGTTCCGCACACGGCAGCAAGTCGCCTTCACCGACGCTCTGCAGCCCATCGTCCGCCGGCGCCGTTCATCGGGCCGGCTCGGTGACGACATGCTGGGACAGATGCTCCGGCCCTCGTCCCGCTACGGCCTGCTGCCGGAAGAAGCCGTTCTCGACACTCTGCCCGGAATCACCGTCGCCACCTTTGAGACACCTACCCGGGCAGCCGGATGGATCCTGCTCCACCTGGCCCAGCACCCCCAGGCAGCGGGCCGCGTCGCGGCCGAAGCCGCCTTGCTGCCCGCGGACCCGGCCGCGACGACCAGCACCCACCTCGGCGGCCTGCAATACACCCAGGCACTGGTACGCGAGGTGCTCCGACTGCACCCCCCGAGCTGGCTGCTGACCCGGCGCGCCACGCGACAGACTCAGCTCGCCGACTACACCATCGACGCCGGGTCCACTGTTCTCGTCTGTCTCTACACCGCCCACCGCGACGCACGGGAACACTCAGAGCCGGACCAGTTCCAGCCCGAGCGCTGGCTCGATGATTCGGGCTCGCAGGCGAAACCCGGGGTCTTCCTTCCCTTCGGTACCGGGCCGCATGGCTGCGAGGGAGCCGCTCTGGCCATGGCGATGCTGACGCTCCTGACCGCGCATATCGCCCGCCGCTACCACTTGAGCGAGCCGCCCGGACCGGAACCCGGCTACCAGGTCACCACTTTCGAAGGTCTCGCAACTGCCGGCTTGCGCCTGCGTGCCACCTCGCGCAGCTGACGGCAGGCCTGCGTTCAATGACAGGCCGTCTCCACCCGCGAACCGCTAACCGCGAACCGCGAACCGCGATCAAGTTCGAGTGCTGTTCCGCACACACCTGGATGACCGGCTTATGGCTCGCTCATCGTGTGGCGCTGGTCGAACTCGTTGGCGAGCATGCCCATCATGACGAGGTCGTGGTGCCGGCCCGCAAAGAAAACGTGCTCCCGCAAGCGCCCCTCTTCGGTGAAGCCGAGCCGACGAGTAAGTGCCAGCGATGCCTCGTTGTGGGCGAAGACCACTGCAAGGCATTTGTGATAGCGCCGCTCGGCAAACATGAAGCGCATCAGCAGCGCTACGGCTTCTGCCCCGTAGCCCTGGCGCCGGTGGTCAGCGCCGATCGTGACATCAAACTCGAACCAGCCTGAACGCGAGCCGGTGCGATGTGAGCCGACTGTGCCAACCAGCTCTCTCGTGGCCGTCGTTTCGACTGCCAACCGGAAACGGTCGTCATCCCACTTGGCGACGGCTTGCTCCTTCGCCCAGGCACGGTAGCTCTCGGCGGACCGCGGTAGATCCAGCCGGCTCCCGCCCCGCCCGTCATCGTCGGCGAAGCGCGCAAACGCCGTCCAGTCGTCGGGCTCGATAGCGCGTAGGCGTACCCGTCTACCGGTCCAGGACGATGCCATGCCCCATTTGATCACGCTGCAGTACGCGCGAGGCCGAGAGGCACGCCGATCGCGTTGGGGATCCACATGCCGCCCCCGGCACGCGAGACGGCAGCAATGCCTTTAGGGGGGCCTCACCTTAAGAAGCTGATCACGGCCGTGCCCAGCTCCGGATGTTGCACCGGAAGACCTGTCTCACACGGCCGACAATGGGAAGACCAGTCCAGTGACAGCTATTGACAAATTCACTTTCCCCGACGGCGGTCGGGGAAAGACCGCTGCTCGGCTCCCCAGAGCTGCATTCCCCTCTCATCTCGCAGCACCACGCACCTGGAAAAGTGGACCTGTTGCGAGGTGCGGCACCTTCGGCGCGGCGGTGAACCCAGATCCTGACGTGGGTGACGGCATGGAACGGGAGCAGCTCGCGGGAGTCGCTTTCATGAGGGGACCTCGGCTTGTGGGGCTCGGGGGATCTGGAGGCCGGTGCTGATCTCACCTGTGGCGGAGCGGCGCCGGGGCTGGCTTGGCCGCCGACGTGGTCCGTGCCGTTCCCCGGTTGATGCTTGACGTTGCGGCTTCAGCTGACGTTTGGCGCGGCTTGGTCTTCTTGGCAAGGTGACCATCGGAAGACTGTCTGCGGTATGAGCTCACTGAGCGGGGAACATGAGCCGCAGAACGACCTCGCCGTCGTCGATCTCCCCGGTGGGCTGGAACCCGAACTTCCGGTAGAAGGGCCACGGTTCGCCGTCGCCGGGATCGTAGCTGGTCAGCAGCTCGGTGGCGCCGTCCGCGCGAACCAGGGCGGCGATCTGGGTGAGCGTCTCCCGGCCGATCCCTCGCCTCTGGTGCCGCTTGTCGACCAGGAGGCGCCAGATGAAGTGTCGCCCTTTGTAAGGACCGGCCGGCGGCTTCCATGACAGCATCACGAAGCCGACTGGCTCGTCGCCGATATACACGGCGCGGTACCAGGGATTGGCCTCCGGTTTCCTTGCCGCCTCCTTGAGCGACTTGGACACGGAGGCGACGAACTGCTTCTGGCTGCGTCGGACGCGGAGGGCACGGACGGCATCCCGGTTGTCGTCGGTGATCTCCCGCAGGTGCACCCCTGGGGACCTCATGCCACACCTCTTCCTGCATCCGGCGGCTGCGCCATCCGGGCCGACGTGAAGAGCCGCCGCCGTGCGGCAGTGCACGCAATATCAAGGACGTCAGGTTGGACGTCTTCGCAGCGTATTCGACGCAGCGGAGCTGGAACGGGACTGGCACGCCGGGCCGTGTCCGCTCCGCGGCAGCTCCTTTGACCTGGGCAGACGCTCCGGTGACCTGGGCAGACACTCCAGGATCCGGTCCACGAACAGTCCACAGACCGCGTCATAGGGCCGCGTCGAGCGGCGTACGCCTGCACATACGCCAAGACCCCGGCCTCAGCGTTCTCGCTGGTGACGGGGTCTTCGGGCGCCTCAGGCGGGTGCCCCCGGCAGGATTCGAACCTGCGCACACGGCTCAGGAGTGACCGCGCCGATCACTCGGAACAGCTGCCTGGCCTGCGGGGGAGTCCGCCGGGGGCGCTGGCGGCACAGACTGTGTCGGACATGTGTCGCGCGCCGCCGCGCGGCTCGGTCTGCCGGAACACGGGCGGCCGAGTGACCAGGAGTCGAGTACCCTCGGCCGCCCCTCCGACCATCACCTGTGCAGGCGGCCGGACACGGTCATCTATCGAAGCGACCGGAAGCCCGCGCGGAGTTCCCCGACGAAGAGTTCCGGCTGCTCCCAGGCGGCGAAGTGACCGCCCTTGGGCAGCTTGTTGTAATGGACGAGGTTCGGGTACGCCTGCTCCGACCAGCTCTTGGGGGCCTGGTACAGCTCGTCGGGGAAGACGCTCACGGCGACCGGGAGCTTGACGCCCTTCGAACCGAAGAACGGAGTCTTGTTCTCCGCGTAGAGGCGGGCCGCGGAGATCGCCGTGTTCGTCAGCCAGAAGAGCGTGATGTTGTCCAGGACGTCGTCCCGCGTCAGGCCCTCACTCACTCCATTGAAGGACCGGGTGATCAGCTCCAGGCTGGCCTTGTCGTGGTCGATCAGGAAGGCCGCCAGGCCGACCGGCGAGTCCGCGAGCGCGGTCAGCGACTGCGGGCGTGAGCCCATCATGTAGGCGTAGTAGACATGCCGGTACACGAAGTCGAGCTGCTCGACGGCACGCTTCTCCTCGTCATCGGCGAGAACGACGTCGGACGGCAGCAGGCTGCCGGCGATGACGGCCTGCTCGATGGCGGGCGGAATCACCTTGGGCATGTTGGTGTGGATGCCGACCAGGCCCTCTGGCTCCTGCAGGCCCATGAGGTCGGTGACGACCGCGCCCCAGTCGCCGCCCTGTGCGACGTACTTGGTATAGCCCAGGCGCTTCATCAGCTCGCCCCAGGCGCGGGCGATGCGCTCGGGGTCCCAGCCCTTGGAGGTCGGCTTCCCGGAGAAGCCGTAGCCGGGCATCGACGGGATGACCACGTGGAAGGCGTCCGAGGCGTCGCCCCCGTGGGCCGTCGGGTTCGTGAGCGGCTCGATGATCTTCAGCTGCTCGATGACGGAGCCCGGCCAGCCGTGCGTGACGATCACCGGCAGGGCGTTCTCGTGCTTCGAGCGGACGTGGAGGAAATGGATGTCCAGGCCGTCGATCTCGGTGATGAACTGCGGGTAGGAGTTCAGCCGCGCCTCGACCTTGCGCCAGTCGTACTCCGTCGCCCAGTAGCGTGCCAGCTCCTTGACGGTGGCGAGCTGGGTGCCCTGGGACTGGTCGGCGACGGTCTCCTTCTCGGGGAAACGCGTCGCCTCGATGCGCGCACGCAGGTCCTGGAGCTCCGCCTCGGGGAACTCGAACGTGAACGGCCGGATGATCGTCGATGCGGAAGTTTCAGACATGGGGGGTTGATCTCCTTGCATGGTCGGCGACCCTGTGTCGCCGACTCGTCCACAGTCGTCCAGGTCTGCGTGCATCGCCCCAGGGAAACCCCCGGGGTGTCCCCGTGGCCGGGCCCGGGGGCGGGACGATTCCCTTGTAACTACTGAAAGCACCTGAAAGGGAATACGGTCTAGGAAGCGCATCAAAGTGGCGTTCCAGGAAGATCAACCTATGGGTGCACAGGCCATCGATTCGCCGGTCGTGCTACGGGGCCGGGGTCAGGAGCTGCCCGCGCTGGAGCGGGTACTGGCCACAGCGCGGGCGGGCCACAGCGCGGTCCTGGTCCTGCGCGGCGAGGCCGGGATCGGCAAGACCGCGTTGCTGGACTACGCAGCCGGCCGGGCCGTCGGGTTCCGCACCCTCGGCATCGCGGGCATCGAGCCGGAGATGGAGCTTCCCTTCGCGAGCCTCCACCAGCTCTGCGCCTCCTTGCAGGGCCGGTTCGACCAGCTGCCCGGTCCGCAGCACGAAGCACTGTCTGTCGCGTTCGGACTACAGGAGGGCGAGGCGCCGAATCGGTTCCTGGTGGGCCTGGCTGTGCTCGGTCTGCTGGCCGGCGCCGCCGAGGACCGGCCGCTGGCCTGCCTCGTCGACGATGCGCAGTGGCTGGATGAGGAGTCCCTGCAGGTGCTGGCATTCGTGGCCAGGCGGCTGGTGGCCGAATCGATAGCCTTGATCTTCGCCCTGCGGGATTCCGATGACGGTCGTGAGCTGGCCGGTCTGCCGGAGCTGATCGTCGGGGGCCTGAATGAGCACGACGCGCGTGCCCTGCTGGCTTCGGCAGTACGCGTGCCCCTCGACCCGCTGGTACGGGACCGGATCGTCGCCGAGACGCACGGCAACCCGATGGCTTTGCTGCAACTGCCGCACGCGCTGGCGCCCGCCGAGCTGGCCGGCGGCTTCTGGCTTCCCGGCAGGAGCCCCTTGGCAAGTCACATCGAAAGCGCCGTTCACCAGCAGTTCCGATCGCTTCCGGCGGACAGCCGGCGTCTTCTGCTGACTGCCGCGGCCGAGCCGACCGGAGACGTGGATCTACTGTGGCGCGCTGCCGTTCTGCAGGGGATACCGGTGGATGCCGCAGCGCCGGCCGAGGACGCGGGACTGGTCGAGTTCGGTATCAGGGCGCGGTTCCGCCACCCCCTGGTGCGCTCGGCCATCTACCGGAGGGCATCCGTGCCGGGACGCCGGGCGGCGCACCGGGCGCTGGCAGAAGCCACCGATCCCCACCTTGATCCTGACCGCAGAGCGTGGCACCGCGCTCACGCCGCCAACCGGCCCGACGAGGGTGTCGCCGTCGACCTGGAGCGCTCGGCCGGTCGGGCTCAAGGCAGGGGAGGAATCGCTGCAGCAGCCTCGTTCCTGCGGCAGTCGACGGAACTGACTCCCGATCCCGCACGCCGCGTCACCCGCGCACTGGCCGCCGCTCAGGCCCACATCGACGCCGGCGGAGCCGACCAGGCCCACACCCTGCTGGCCGTAGCGGAGGCCGGCCCACTCGACGACCTGCAGCGCGCCCGACTCGAGCGGCTGCGAGCCCGGCTGGTGTTCTCCCAGGTGCGTGGCGGCGCCGCGCCGCGGCTCCTGCTCGACGCGGCAAACCGGCTGGCACCTCTCGACGCCGCCCTTGCCCGCGACACCCTCCTGGACACGGTCGGCGCTGCGATCTTCGCCGGCCGTCTGGGCGACGGACCCGGGCTGCGGGAGGTGGCCGAGGCGGCCCGCGCCGGACCGCCGCCGCGGACGCCGCCGCGGACGGTCGATGTTCTTCTGGACGGCATCGCAGGCCGGATCCTCGATGGCTACGGCACCGGCGCTGCCGCCCTCAGGCATGCACTGCACGTCGTCCGGCAGGAGCAGAAAACCGGTGCGACGGATGCGGAAAGGCGCTGGCTGTGGCTGGCGTTCCGGGTGACACCCGAGCCTCTCGCACCTGAGCTGTGGGACGACGACGCGTGGCATGAGCTGGCGCTGGGCGCCGTCGGCCTCGCCCGCGAGGCGGGGGCGCTCGCCGTCCTCCCGATGGCGCTGACCTACCAGGCGTGCTCCCACGTCCACGCCGGCGAATTCGACACCGCAGCGGCTCTGATCGACGAGGCCACGGCGATCTCGGAGGAAATGGGCGGCGTACCCATGATGTACACGTCGCTGGTTCTCGCCGCCTGGCGAGGACAGGCGTCCCAGGCACAGGAACTCATCGAGACCACCATCGAAGAAGTGCGTCCCAGGGGTGAGGGGCGCGTTCTCAGCCTGGCCGAGTACGCGACCGCACTGCTGCACAACGGACTCGGCCGCTACGACGCCGCGCTGGCAGCCGCGACGCGTGCATGCCAGTACGAGGATCTGGGCTTCTTCGGGTGGGCACTGACCGAACTGATCGAGGCGGCCGCCCGCAGCGGGCAGCGGGAGGCCGGCGAGGCGGCGCTGGACGATCTCACCGAACGCACACGCGCGACCGGGACCGAGTGGGCCCTGGGCACAGAGGCCTGCTCACGCGCGTTGCTGAGCGACGCCCAGGCCGCCGATGCGCTCTACCGGGAGGCGATCGAGCGCCTCGGACACTGCCGCATAGCCGTCCAGCTGGCCCGCGCGCGTCTGCTGTACGGCGAGTGGCTGCGGCGCCAGAACCGCCGTCAGGAGAGCCGTACTCAACTACGCTCCGCCCACGAGGCGTTCAGCCGGTTCGGAGCCGACGGCTTCGCCGAACGCGCCCGCAGGGAACTCCTGGCGACCGGAGAAACCGTACGCAAGCGAACGGCCGGCGCCGTCGCCGAACTCACCGGACAAGAAGCCCAGATCGCCGGGCTGGCCGGAGACCACACCAACTCCGAGATCGGTGCCCAGTTGTTCATCAGCCCCCGCACGGTGGAGTGGCACCTCGGGAACGTGTTCGCCAAGCTCGGCGTGAGTTCCCGCAGGCACCTTCGCTCAGCGCTGTCTCCTCCGAGACCGGGGACGTCGGGGGCCTGACCCGCAGGCTCCTCGTCAGCCGCAGGCCGAGCAATTGTCAGATCCTGTGGATCTGGTCCGCGCGGCCGGACGTCAGTTGGTTCAGAACCGAGTCCCGTCTCACAGGGTGGTGTTCGCCTGCCGTATGGCGGATGCGCTGCTAACTTCCGCGTCATGGCGAACCAGAGCGACGGCACAGATCTCCGAAGCCGGGTGGCCGATGCCGACAGCGGTGTCCTGTTGTTCGGCATCACGCCGCCCCGCCTGAGCAACACTCCCGAGCGGATCCGGGAGATCACCGCAGCCACCCTGGCACGGTTGGAGTCCCTCGATGTCGACGGTCTGGCGCTGTACGACATCGACGATGAGAGCGACCGTAATCCGGCGCAGCGGCCGTTTCCGTACCTGCCGACCATCGACCCTGCCGTGTACCACGCGGACTATCTCGGCAAGTGGAACCGCCCGGTGGTCGTCTACCGGTGCGTCGGCAAGTACTCCCAGACGGAGCTGCGGACCTGGCTGCGGACGGCCGACGCCGACCGGCTGCTCGGCGTCTTCGTCGGCGCGTCCTCGAAGGGGAAGGCGGTGCGGACCGGCCTGTCCGAGGCGCAGGACCTGCGCCGCGATGTCCGCGCAGACCTGCTGCTCGGTGCCGTGGCCATCACCGAACGCCCCCAGGAGCATCTGCGGCTCGTCGCCAAGCAGGTGGCCGGATGCGCGTACTTCATCTCGCAGGTCATCTACAGCGCCGACGCGGCGAAAAGCATGGTCTCCGACTACTACTACGCCTGCCGCGAGCGGGACCTCGAACCGAGGCCCGTCCTGTTCACGCTCTCGGTGTGCGGCTCGGTGAAGACGCTGGCGTTCCTCCAATGGCTCGGCGTCGACGTCCCGCGCTGGCTGGAGAACTCCCTGCGCCATGCGGACGACACCCTGGCCGAGTCATACCAGCACTGCTTGGCGAACGCCCGGGACCTGATCGCCTTCTGCCGCAAGCTCGGCATGCCGTTCGGCTTCCTCGTGGAGAGCGTGTCCATCCGCAAGGTCGAGATCGACGCTTCGGTCGCCCTGGCCCACGAGCTCAGCAGGCTGCTCGGACGAGGTACACCCTCGGTGTGAAGCCGGGCACGAACGTGCGGCTGTCGAATCCCGCGATCGGGACGCGGCTCAGGCCGCGCTGGCGTCCTCCCGTTCGACGAGGACGCCACGCTTGAAGCGGGCTCCGGCTAGCACGAGGGCGACCAGGCGCGGCGCATTGACCGCGCGCCAGCGTTCCTGGGCGGACTCGATCAGCTTGAACGTCATCGCCAGAGCGGCCGACCGCGACCCGGCGCCACGGGTGACCTTGGTGCGCAGCCGCACAGTGGAGAAGGTCGACTCGATCGGGTTCGTGGTACGCAGGTGGATCCAGTGCGCGCTCGGGAGTAATTGTCAATAGTTGTGGATCAACGGATCAGAACGCTTCATGGGCCAGTGCTTCGAGCCCTTCGATGGAGGTCAGGGTGCCGTTGAGCACGCTGTCCAATGCCGGTGCAGTGACCAGCACGAGGGTCTGGAATGCTGCGTGCTCCGAAGCGTAGAGATCGTCTTCTTCGTCGTCTCCAGGGATTGCGTTGGGCTGGATCTCGATCTCAGCGCCCCCTGCCTCGGCCTTGAGGTATTCGCCGCGGAAGTAGCTGTCGTGCTCGGCGAAGGTCAGGTTGAGGAGTGGCGCGAGCAGCCCGGCCAGCTCCTTTGCCGTGCGGGTCTTGGTCCCGTAGATGTCGTGAATGGTCATCGTGGGGTCACCCTAGGCCGCCAGGGGATCGGGGCGTTCGACGAGGTGGCCGCGTTCGAAGCGGGCGCCGGCTCGGACGAGGGCGACCAGGTGAGGTGCGTTGACCGCCCGCCACCGTTGCTGGGCGGACTCGACGAGCTTGAAGACCATGGCCAGGGCAGCGGCCGCGCTGCCGGCCCCACGGGTGACCTTGGTCCGCAGCCGGACGGTGGCGAAGGTCGACTCAATGGGATTCGTGGTCCGCAGGTGGATCCAGTGCTCGGCCGGGAAGTCGTAGAACGCCAGCAGCTCGTCCGAGTCGTCGGTGATCTTCTTGACGGCCTTGGGGAACTTCGCGCCGTATGCCTTCTCGAACGCAGTGATGGCCGTGAGCGCGTGGTCGCGATCTTCGGCGTTGTAGAACTCCTGCAGAACCTTCTTCGCGCCGGGCTGCGCGGACTTCGGCAGGGCGTTCGCGACATTGGCGGTCTTGTGAACCCAGCACCTCTGATGCCGAGTGGCGGGGAACACCTCGCTGATCGCCTTCCAGAAGCCCAGGGCTCCGTCGCCGACCGCGAGGACGGGGGCACGCATGCCGCGTCGCTGGGCGTCCCGCAGCAAGTCGGCCCAGGAGCCGGCCGATTCGCGGTAGCCGTCGGCCATGGCGATCAGTTCCTTGGTGCCATCGGCGCGAACGCCCATCAATACCAGCACACATGACCTGGCCTCGCGCAGGCGGATGCGCAGGTGGATGCCGTCGGCCCAGACGTAGACGTAGTCGGCCCCCGCCAGGTCGCGCTCGCCGAACGCGGTGTGGTCGGCCTGCCACTGCTGGGTGAGCCGCGTGACGGTCGCCGGGGAGAGCCCGGCGGAGCTGTCCAGAAACTGCTCCAGGGCGGGCACGAAGTCGCCGGTGGACAGGCCGTGCAGGTAGAGCAGCGGCAGCACCTCGCTGATCTTCGGGGACTTGCGGCACCAGGGCGGCGGGATCGCCGAGGAGAACCGCTTGCGCTCACCCGTCGCCTCGTCGACGCGCCTGTCGTTCACGCGCGGGGCTTTCACCTCGACTGTCCCGGCCGCGGTGGTGACCTTCCGCGGCTGGTGGTGGCCGTTGCGGACCACCAGACGGCACCCGTGCTCGTCGCGCTCGCCAGCCAACTCGGCTATATAGGCGTCGACTTCGGCCTCCAGCGCGGCGGCCAGCATCCGCCTTGCACCCTCACGGACGATGTCGTCGATCAGAGAGCCGGTCTCGGTCGTTCCATCTGCATTCACTACGCTCAGCACGGGCGTGCCTTCCCGACCGACGGTGCAACGTCGGCCTACTCGATGACCAGAAGTCGATCACTCGGGAAGGTACGCCCTCCGCGTCCAACCCAAGGCCGATCCACAGGTCATGAGCATTGCTCGTGGCAAACATGCTGCAGGCCATGTCGCATCTTGTAGAGCAGGTGGCCGAGGAACGGGAACTGTTCCTATGGGACGGTCACCGTCCGTAACTCTCAGACGAGCCCGACTGGGTGGGTCCTTGTGCTTGCAGGACTTGCTGCGAGGGTCGGATACGGCCCGCCGATTCTTGGCGGGCCGTTTCGTCAGTCCGATAAGTTGAGTGGCGGACGCGAGACCCATCGGTGGTCGAGGCGCCTCTGTTGCTGCCTCTGAGCGTCGCGGTGATGTGGCGCGGGCGGTCCGCTGTGATGGGCCAACAGGGAGAGCGGCACGTAGAGCGGATCGCGGAGGATGCCAGCGTAAGGTTCGGAGCTGGCGCATGCTGGCCTGTCCGTGAACTACAAAGGACACCGATGACACAGCAGCTTTGGAACAGCCGCAGACATGGCACCGCCATCGGCCGCGTCGGCCTGTCGCTCCCGGCCCGGCGTGCCGTTGGTGATCTGCAGTTGGCGCCGGGTGTGGGGGGTTGGATTACGGATGCGGGCGTGGCGGCGATGTGCGTGCGCTTCAGCATCTCGGCCTCGATGTAACGGGGTGGGACCCCGTGCACTTTCCAGAGGGAGAGCGTAAGTCGGCCGATGTCGTCCTTCTCACCTATGTCCTGAACGTCATTGAGGACCTTTCTGAACGTCGCGAGACGCTCCTACGAGCTTGGGAGCTTACAAAGTCCGTGCTCGTGGTATCAGCGCGGTTGCGTTGGGAGCGCAACCAAATCCAGGGCACTGAGTACGGCGACGGCATTCTCACTCAGCGCCACACATTCCAGCACCTCTACGGTGCTGGGGAGCTTCGCGATTACGTCCAAGGACGACAGGCGTCCGAATTGTGTCGGCTACTCCCGGCATCGTGTACGCCTTCAAGGACGACGAGGCCCGTCTCGGTTACCTGGCCCGTCCGCACGCATCTCTATAGGAGGGAAAGAAGGCGCGGATGTCCAGCTGAATGATCCGCGCGTTGTCGCCAACCCGGAGCAGGCTCGCAATCTCCTGGCGGCAGTGTCCTACGTGGGCGGCTACCGGTGTGCTCGCGGCCGGTGCCTCGTCGGGCTCTTCGCAGCGATGTACTTCGGTGGTCTGCGTCCTGCTGAGGCGGTCGGCCTGGTCGAGACTGACCTTGTCCTCCCGAAACAGGGCTGGGGATCGGCGCTGCTCCACCGGACTCGTCCTTCGGTCGGCAAGCAGTGGACCGACTCGGGGGAGACCCACGACGACCGCGGACTGAAGAATCGGCCGACCGAGGACGTTCGGCGTGTGCCCATTCCGCCTCAGCTCGTCGCAGTACTGCACGATCACCTCGCCACGTTCGGCACGGCGGAAGATGGGAGGCTCTTCTTCAGCGAGAAGGGCTCGATCGTCCCGTCCTCGACCTACTACCGCGTGTGGCAAGAGGCTCGGCGCCTGGCGCTTCCGCCAGCCATCGCGGCCTCGCCGCTCGCGAGTAGGCCGTACGACCTTCGGCACTCGGCGCTGTCGACGTGGCTCAACGCCGGAGTCGATCCCACGAAGGTTGGCCGAGCGCGCCGGCAACAGCGTTGAGGTCCTGTTGACCCGGTACGCGAAGTGCCTTGATGGACGGCAGGACGTCGCCAACCGGCGAATCGAGGATCTGCTCCGCGAGTACGAGTGAGGCGTCCTGCACCAACACCGAGGCCCCAGGCAGCAAGCCGGCAAACGTGGACCGCGTTACCCCGTTCAGCCCATAGCGGTCGCTGCGGCGGATGAGTCGCGGTGTCATGACACTGCGCCCCGCGCTCAGAGCGGATGCGCGGCGGGTCTCGCACTTCAGACAGGCGAACCCGTGCAAGTCAGTTTCGGAAGGTGGAGACAGTGACGCAGTTCAACAAGGGCGATCGTGTGCAGTACCAGGGGCAGGACAACCAGAAGCACACCGGAGAGATCCGGCGTATCCAGGGTGAGCCGCCCCAGGCGAGGTACACCGTCCGCGACGAGAAGACCCAAGCGGAAGAGCAGGTCGAGGAGCAGAAGATCGAGCGGTCGCTGTAACCACAGCATCCCGATGAGTCGCCCCCCTGCGTGGGTGGGCGACTCATCGGCGTGAGGGACTTGCTGTCCGGCAGCCGGCGCATCGAGGACCTGCTTCGCAAGTACGAATGAAACGCAGCCTGCCCGTGTCCGAGGCCCCCGGGCGTTCTGTCCAGGGGCCCGGTCGTTTCCCGGGTCTCATCACTGCGTGGTGGTCTGTCGGGTCGGCAGGACCGGGCTGAAGCGTTGAGGTGTGATCTGTGATCACGAGTTGCGTCGGGCCGTTCAGGTCCTGGGGCGGTGGATGCTCGGCGTCTCACCTGGTTCCGTTTGCCGCTTGGTACGGAGCACCTCCCTGGTGGTACCCACCAGAAAGGCCGCCGCGAGCAACCCGATCACGATCGCTCCTTGCAGAATTCCGTCGGCGTCGCGTCCGTCGAGGTACGCGACGTGGCGGACCTCGGTGGGGTGCGCCAGGTAATATGCGACGGGTATGTGATCTCCCGACTTCGCATGGTCTGTTGAGCTGGGTGTGAGATCGACATCCGCGCGCACGGGGCCGGACGGTGTGTCGAAGCGGACGGTCACGGAGGTCGCCCAGCCTTCCTCTGACCGGCTGGTGATCTCGACTACGGTCGCGTCGGTCCTGCGGCCATGGTCCCGGAGGTTCGCCAGCACTTGGTACTCCTGACCGGCCTCCCACCCCGCGACTCCGGCAATGGTGGCGAACATCAGGAAACCCCCGGCAGCCAATCGGGCTTTGGCCCAGCGGGGCGCCACCAGACACGATTCCGGTCCGAGCCGCAGCAGCCCAGCGACGAGCTGGACCGGCGAAGGAATGGCCGAGCCCTGGCGGCGTGCCAGCCTGGAGATACCGTCCGCTGCAGTCAGTGCCACCGCCCACTCGAGAACATAGAGCCACAGCGGCCCAAACGGCCCGAACGCCATCCACACCACGACGGCCACGACGACCGCCAGCGCCCCCCACCCCAAGGGCGAGCCGTACTCGTCCCGGCCGTCGCTCAGCACGGATTTGCGCTCATCCATCTGCGCCTCCACACCTCGTTACGGGGTGAGACTCACCGGCTGCCGCGCTGGTTGTAGTAGTACCTGGCCGTTCCGTGTCGGAGGCGTCGTCCGTTTCCGGGCTTCACCTGCGACGATGCCCCAAGATCCCGTCCACGCCTCGTCCACAGACCCCGACATACGGCCGCTTCAGGCGGCATACGTCTGCACATACGCGAAGACCCCGTCCTCAGCGTTCTTGCTGATGGCGGGGTCTTTGGGCACCTCATAAAGGGTGCCCCCGGCAGGATTCGAACCTGCGCACACGGCTCCGGAGGGCGCTTCGGTCTCGACTGTTTCCGCAGGTCACAAGGGGCTTGGCGTCCGTTGGCGCGGTTGGTCGTCCACATCTAGTCCACGCTGGCTGCCCGTACCGCTATGGGGTTGGCGTCTCGTCGTCAAAGTATCCGAGCAACTGGCCACACGGGGTCCAGCGGTCTCGCAGGACGACGCCGCGATCCCGAGCGTCGATGCAGACGGTTGGTGTGGGCACAACGGCCAGGCCGTCATCCTGACACTGCTCGGCATGTCGTCGGATACCTCGGGTGCCGCAGTTTGCGTCTCAGTGACAGTCACGGTCGGCGATGGAGTGGGCTCATCGTTCGGGCTGAACAGGAAGTTGATCCCGCCGAGGAACATGACGAGAGCGACGGCGCCAAGCAACAGCCACCAGAGCGCGACGAGCAGGCTGGGTTCGGATGGCGGCCGGCGACTCATGATGGCTCATCATGTCGCTGGGTCTCGGCTCATGTGGTGGCTTTGCGTGATCTCGTGAGCCGACGCCGAAGCAGCCTTGTACCCGCGCTCTGGGCTCAGGACTTGGCGCACAGTTGGCACGGACCTGCACGACCTGCGATGCGGGCAGGAGCTTAGAAGATGCGGGCGGGCCCTGGTGCGCTTGGCCGATGGCACCAGGCCGATACCGTGCTCTGCTGTTGAGCGCCGCTGCCGTTCGCCGTCGCTGCCGTCATTGCTGGCGGCAGTTCGGCCTACGTATGGGACCTCGACTACCCATAGATCGTCGACAGCTGGCTGCACTCGGGAGAAGTACCTTCTCCCAGGCAACTCGCGGCAGGCGTTGCTGCACCAGCCGTTCATGGAACGAACGATCATCTAGCAGGCTGCCCAGCACCTGCTCGGACCGAGAGAAGCGCTACGTACCGCCCCGCCTATCTTTGGAGCTGGACTCGAGTCGAGACCGTTGGGTTTCGGGGATCCGCTCCGCGTGAGGATCAAGGAAGTTTATCAAGTTTATCAAGGCGCCTTGTAGATCGACGAGTCGGCGGGGTAATTCGGAGCTTCCAATCAAGGTTTCAATGTCTCGCGCTAGACCTTGAGTCCACTTTGTGAATTCCGAATCGATTTCGAGCCGCTTGCAGAATTCGGCATACCCGAGACATGACTCCGCATGCCCGATGTTGCTGATCGCCAGCTCGCCGAGGGCTCGCTGCTCACCCCGCAATACACGGAAGCGGCGATCCTGGTAAACGCTCGTACTGAATATTTCACTGATTTCCGTCAGTAGTGAAATGAGCTTGCGGTTATCTTCTCGACTTCCGAGGTCCAAGAAACGGATTCGTCGCCGTATAATTTCCACCCAACCCAAATATTCACAGATGACGAACAAGGTGTTGTGGCGGGCGTACTCCCTCTCTCGCGCCACCGGGGAAATTCCGTAGGATCGGAGGAAATGTTGCGTCTCGATATTATAGACCCGTGATTGCAAGTCGAATGCCGACCACAACAAGGGATCTCGAAAGCGGCTCATAATGTCATGCCGCTTTGCCTCTCGAGCGAGCTCGGCGGATTGCCTTTCGAGCTCCGCCGATAGGATGGATTGCTGCCTTGCCGCTCGGGAGCTCAACACTATGCTCACGAGGGCAACGACGGCTGAGATGGCGGCTATGGTGAGCTGGATGCTCATGAGGCGATTATCGCCTGCCTAGTTTTTGCGCGCACTTCTGCAGCAGGGCGGGCACACAATGTAACCTGGGTTCGTGCCGCGATGGGCCGCTAGGTCCGGTCTCTGGGCGGATCGCCGCTCTAGCAGCCGGCCTCGGACACCCTCGCACGGACCAGAGAGTTCCTTCCGCCCATCAGTCGCTCCATCAGACGTGCCGACCGACGCTGTGCAGCGACCGGCGGGCCCCGCTGGCTGTCGTCCCACGCGCGGCAAGATGAAGCCGCCGGGTTTCAGGGCCTGGCTGCATCTGGCAGGTGAGGGCGGCGTTCATCACGTGGCGCACCCTAACGAAGCGACCGCTTCGTCCCGAAGCAACTTGGGCAGGCACCTGGCCTTGGGTCGCTATGCCTCTCACCTGCTGCGATGGTCCACAGGTGTGCACGGTTGTCCGTCGCTGTCCGTCGGCGTTGTCACGCAGTTAGGCGCCGGCAGCTCTACAGCGGGCTAAGAGGTCCTAACAAAGGCGTCGGACGTGTCGGTGGGTGATCAGGCAGGTGGCGAGGCCGAGGAAGGCTTCGTGGATGTCGTCGCGTCGTTCCCAGCGGATCCGCAGGCGGCGGAATCCGTGCAGCCAGGCGGTTGGGTCGGCCGCGCGGCGAGGTGCTCGCCGTGGGGCGAGTCCTGTTCCACGCGGCCTCCCGCCGAACCGGACATGACGGTTTCCCGGTCA